>CAYWDE010000062.1:0-9195 GCA_964456885.1 uncultured bacterium
GGATAAATTCAATATTTATCATGGATTAGCAACAATAAGAAAAATCCAAAACGGTGTTGAAGGATTTGTGTTTTGTCCTAACTCTTCTGAGGTAACTCATCTTTCGTTTCTGATAAATTCATTGCAAATGTTTGATTTGTTTATTAAGAAATTTCGGGAGGACAATGAAAATTTGTTCCATGCAGCAGAAGAGAACCGGATCGATCTCAGGAAGCTTATGGGTCCTGTTTTTTTTGAAAGGTCTGTGCCAGTAATATGCCAAGAAAATGTCAAACAAGCCTTTCTACAAGAAATGGGGATAGAGAGTGGTAATTTTACTCCCGTAGAAAGTGATGTAGCTAAGCTTTTGCTTAAAGGATATTCTGCAAGTCAGATCGGAAAACAGTTTTACCGCTCTAAACGGACTATTGAGCATCATATAGAGCGAATTAAGGAAAAATTGTCATGCCATTCTAGATGTGAACTAGTTCAAAAAGTAAGAGAGCTAGAGGGGTTGGGGATTTTTTCTTCTAATTAAGACGCTTTGGTTCTGTCTTTTTATAAAATAGAAACATTGATCCAGTGGTTGATAGATTATGACGGCTGCTATAATGCTCAAGAAAAAATCGCTATTTATGACTTTAGAATACACTAGGGAATACAGAACTTGCTTTCATGTAAGTCAAGTTTATGGCGTAAGTAAGAGTTTTATCTATAAGACGTGAGATAGGTTGAAGATATATTAATCAAGCATCCTGACTTTGCTTTGCCAGGTGGTAAGGCACTCCTAAAGAGTGGGGTTAAATACGAGGGATTGCTGATTGATCCGACTGACACGCCTATTAAAAGGCCAAAAAAAGTAAAAATACTTCTGCTCAGGAAGAAGAAAAAGCAAACGCTTTAGACTCAGATTGTAGTAGATAAAAAAATCTCCACCAAATAATCTGCAGCGTTTTCCAGTCGGAAGAAACATGATTTTCAGTTGTTTAAAGAGTCAATAATACAAATTTACCCGGCTATACGCGTATTGACCGATATTGGATATAAGGGATTGGAAAAGAATCATTCCAAGACGCAAATGCCCAAAAAGAGAAGGAAGAAGAATCCTCTGATATTAGGAGATAAGAAAAAAAAACAGACAGCTTTCGATTGATCGGGTTTTCAATGAAAACGTTATCGTTAGTCTGTAGCGATTCGAAAGTATATTCGATTGGTATAGAAACAGACGCAAAAAAATTTCTTAGATTTTAACCAAATCACAAGAATCTACAATCTGGAGCTGATCCAATAAATTTCGAAAGAGACCTATTAAAAAAAGCCTATTACTATATTGACTACTTTTTTGTCTGCTATGAGGTCATTTCCTATGGCTAACACCCATCTATTAGGAAAGAATCTAGTAAAACATCATACGTTGAAAGATTTAACTGCGCCTGACGTACTTATGTTCAAGACTTATAAGAAAAATGTTCTTGTCTTCTAAAAACTGGTGAATCATATCTGATTAAAATTTGCACTTCAAAGCAATATATGTTTAGGCCTGCTGAAAATTGATCCTTACTGGCTTTCAGGTTCAATTTGAATGCCGATACCCGCTAGTTGTGGTAATCGGATCCTCCCGCCTTTCTGTCTGCCCAGTCGCTTTGAGTTGATCAAATCTCTTTTTCAAGATGGATATGCAGCGCTCTATGTCAACATTTATTTTGAAGGTCAGAAAAATAATTTAATAAAAAATGGATAAAATAGGGTATTTTATACCCTATTTTTAATTCCAGACGCTCTTGTATCTTTCTTCACAGATTTCTTAAATGGTTTAAGAGATCTTGTGGAAATCTATATGAAATACTTAAATTTAGGTGCTTTATGAAAATCAATAGTCCGATTGGAAATACTCCATCCGATGAATCAAAACTAATTTCTGAAAATGAATTTGAGTTAGACATCCGAGAATTTAACTCCCAAATGCCAGCTAATCTCGTAAATGGACATCAAGCAGGAACCCCCCTTACTACAACAACAACGATCTCTCTTATTAAGTATTCTTTGTTGTTGAAATGCTAGTAGGACATTAGCGCCCGGTCAAAAAGGCCGGGTTTGGAGATTTTATGAAATTGCTAATAGGGATTACTGCATCAAGTGGAGTAATTCATTTCCCCTTTTATTTAACTTATTTAAGGCAACACTTTCCTGAAATTCAAATTATTATGAGTGAAAGCTCAAAGCACTTTATATCTCCAGATGCTTTGCGTTTATTAGATTGTAAAGTCTATTTAAATCTATTCCCTTGGAATAATGAGGGATCTCATACCGCCCTAGCAGGATGGGCAGATTTATTTGTTATCTTGCCTGCAACCGCAAATATTCTTGCTCAAAGTGCTCAAGGCTTGGCTGGATCTTTGCTTGCAACAACTATTTTATGCCATGAGCAGCCAGTTATTTTTTTTCCAAATATGAATAATGCAATGTGGAATGCAAAAGCAACTCAAAGAAATGTCTCTATTTTAAGTGGATATGGTCACATTATCGTTCCTCCTATTGAGCAGGTTGGCTTTGAGGTAGCAAAAGGGAAATTGCAAACTGGAGGATATATGCCTACCCCCATGGAAGTTGTGCCATTATTAAAAGCGGAATATGAGAAAAGGTTAAAGGTTTTAAATGATTAGTTCCCAATTTGTTTGTCAGAGTATAGCTGAAAAAATGCAGAATTCCCGTCAAATTGGCGCGGAACTAGATATATCTCTATCGCAAGGGATATCTGGGATCTCATTATTTTATTCTCTTATGCATCAAGCTTTTCCTCTCGACGGATGGGATCAATGCGCTGAACGCTATCTTTTCTTAGCTTTAGAAAAATGGAAAGAAAGCAAATTAATTCAATGTTCATTAATGCAGGGACTTACTGGGTTAGGATTTGTGCTAAGATCTCTGCCTAATTGCTCTAAATTTGAGAAGCTGCAAATCCAAATAGATGAAATTTTAATCGGCGAGGTGAGGAGGATCTATTTGAATGCTGCTCCCGTATTTCTAGATAAAGATAAATTGTTGCTGCCTAATTTTTATAATCTAGACGAGGGTTTAGGTGGTGTAATTTTATATTTGCTATCTAGAAAAGATAATCCTTATATATGGCAACTCGCTAAGGAGTGTTTAGAGCAATTAGCTAGAGTTCTTCTTGTAAAGAAAGAGATAAATGGGGAACTCATTCCTGCTTGGTATGTCCCTCTTGAATGGATTGAATTCGAGTATAAAGAGCCGTATATCAAAGGAGGATTTAATGTTTCTATGTCGTCTGGAATTACAGGTGCTCTTATTGCTCTTTCTTATGGAACTTTGGAAGGAATAAAATCCGACTTTCTTTTTGAATGTATTGAACAAATTTCGAGTTGGATTTCTGAAAAATATTTGCCAGTTTTAAATACTGGGTATTGGAATTCTACTCTTTCGGCTGATGGGGTAATTCCGATCGTCCCCTCGGAATTTGATTTGTTACATCAAACTTGGGTAGGAGGATGGCCTCCTGCTATAAAAAGCTTGCAATTAGCGGCCCGTGTTCTCGGAAAATCTTCTTTGCTCTCTTTTTCGAATGATTTATGCAAAATTCTTCTAAATAATGCAGTTTTATTAAAAAGAGGAGCAACGTCGTTAAGCATTGGTATGGCTGGTTTTATTGGAACCGCCTCTTTTCTTTCCTCTGAATATAAAGATTCTAATGTATTAAAAATGATTTCTGACTTTGAGGAGGCAATTCTATGTGCTTATGATCCTCATCATCCTTTGGGCTTTAAACAAGGTGCTATGGATCATTATGGAAATTTTGAATGGCAAGATGTCCCTGGGCTTTTGCATGGTTCTGCAGGTATTGGAGTTGCATTGCTCTTAGCGCAAAAGAAAATCGAACAATTAAGTTTTATTTAGGCTGTTTATGAGACCAGATATCTACCGATCCGCAGATTTTTTTATGATCCGATTTGCCAATTTGCCCTTTAGCTGTATGGCTTATTCAGAAAATGAAGATACCACAGAACTTTTTGAATTTTATCAAAACCAGCCATTTTTGCAAAAAGCTATCGCTATAGCAAGTCCGGATCTTTATCGAGCCTTGAAAAAGAATCCTAACTCAAAGGCGATATCCGGATTGATCAAATATTTGATTCGGATGTCTTCACGAGCTACTCCCTTTGGTTTATTTTCTTCAGTAGGACTAGGGCAATTTGGTTGTAAAACTTCCATCTCTTTTGAGATATCTAATCTTCATATCAGAAAATTTTTAAGCTTAGAATGTCTACATAAAATTATACAAATTGCTCATGACCAAAAGGATATTGTTTTTCAATTGAAAGTTATGGTTAACCCTCAGTTGATCTATAAACGGGGGAGAATTTTCTTAAATCAAGATAAGGCTATTGGTCACGGTATCCGGTCTATAAAACGTCAATCGAGTTTTGATAAGATTATTCAACTTGCTAAAGAACCAGTTCTCTATTCAGAGCTTGAAAGAGCTTTTCTAGAGAATTATAGTTTAGAGAAAAGGAAGGATGCAGCTAAGTACTTATGGAAGTTATTTGGGTATAAATTTTTAGTATCTGAACTAGAAAATCCTTGTCAATTTCTATCTTCTCCAGAGGAATTTTTCAAAAAAGTTAAAGGATCTAAAGATTTTATTTTTTTTAAATGGGCTTTTTTAGAAATAGAGCGACCGGACATTGTAGAGCTAATTCAGAAACAATATTCTGATATTCATAACCCATTAAAAGTAGATACTTTTTATGAGGATCAAGGGCTCAGTTTACATGAAAATGTACAAACAGCTGTCCAAAAAGCAGTTTCCTTGTTGTGTCATTTTAGCCGTTCTAAAGAATTACCTCCTGCACTCTTGAAATTTCATAAATATTTTATAGAGAAATTTGGAACAGATCGTCTTGTGCCTCTCTCTGAGGTGTTAAATCAGAGTTTTATTCAGCAATTAATCTCTGATGAGTTACGCAACACGGAAATCGATTCGACGCAAAGTTTTATTTCCTTGGATTTTTTAGATAAAGGTGTTGATATTCAATATCTTGTCGATAAATTGCCGGAGTTGAGCTCAAAGGAAATCGAAAAGCTGCCGCCACATTTAGAAGTTTATTTTGAGTTACAGGCAGATTCGATTCAGCAAATTGATCAAAATCAGTTTTATTTGGCAGTTAAGGGATTGTCTCATCAAGCAGGCTCTAGTTTTGGTCGGTTTCTTTACCAATGGAGAAAAGAGCGAATTGAAAAAATTCAAGGATTGATTGCAGAAGAACGATCTCTTTTCTCTCATCTTCTTTTTATAGAACCTATCTTTTTCCCACAGACCCATCGAGCTGCGAATGTGTCGATACATGAGCCCTTAAGGGAAACTAGATTGCCTATGATTTATCACGAGGCATCGGAAAATGACTTTGACTTAGAAGATCTTTTTATTGGGGCCGATTTAAATAAAGTCTACATTTATTCAAAAAAAAGAAGAAAAGAACTTTATTTTTCTTCTAGCGTTATGACAAATCCCTTATACATGCCCCCTCCTGTGAGATTTTTGTTATTGCTTTCCCAGTATCAGGTTTCGCAACTGGAAGAATTTGTATTAAAACCATTTGAGTTAAGTGCTTATATTCCTAGAGTGTTTTATCAGAATATCATTTTGTCTCCAGCAAAGTGGAGATGCGATTATCCTTTTTTAAATCTTGATAAAGACGCCTCACCAGAGATAGTTCAGCAAGCTCTTCTTAAGTTTTTTGAGGCCTATAAAGTTCCTAAACGAGTTTATCTTTCACAAGGAGATAATCATTTGCTCCTCAACCGAGAGTTGAAATTTCATTTCGATATCATTATCTCTGAATTTATTAAAAATAAGATAGTCGGTTTTTCAGAGTATAGAGCGTCTACAATTAGTGGTCATACATGCGAATTTGTAGTTCCTGTAGTAAAGAACAAGGCCTTTAGATTTGATTCCAAGTTAAAAGAGCTGTATCCAATTACCGAGCAAATTCCCACTGAATCTCGCAGTTACTTGCCTAGCCATGAGTGGTTTTTTGGTAAAATTTTTCTTTCTGAACAAGATGCAAATGGTTTTATTGCAGACCAACTTGGGCCTTTTATGCGTGCTTTATCAAAAAAATATGCTATCGATAAATGGTTCTATATTCGGTATTTTGATGATGCATTTCACTTAAGAGTCCGGATTCATGCTGAAATCGATGTTCTGAATGGAAAGATTTTTCCAGAATTTGGCAGATGGATAGCGGTAATGATCGAAAGGGGAGACGTAGAAGATTTTCAAGTCGCAACCTACCATAGAGAGGTAGAGAGATATGGCGGATCTGAATGTATCTCATTAGCTGAGGAATGTTTTTTTGCCGATAGTATGTCTACAACTTTTTTATTAAGTTTTAAAGAAAATACATTTCCTGATTTTATTAGAGCTTCTTTCGTTATTATGCATATTTTTTTTCAGTTTTATAATGAATGGAAAGAAGCGGCACAAAATCTTTTATATGAGAAACAATGGCTTGAAGGGCTACGCATGTACAACAAAAATGGCATAGAACTGGCTTTTAGTTTATTTGCTGAGGAAGGGACTCAGAGTGATACTTCTTTAAAAGAAGCGATTCTTTTCTCTGAGCCGTCTTTAAAAAAATTCAGTTCAAAAATAAGTGAATTAGAAAATCAGAGTAAGCTTTGGAACTCTAAGGCTTCTATTGTGAATAGTTTGGTGCATATGCACTGTAACCGGTTATTAGGAGTATCCCCTGAACTTGAAAGTAGAGCGCGCGCAGCTGCGTATTATTTTATGGAGAAAATAAGTGCAAAGAAAAATAGAAGAAATCTGCTTACGTGTAGCTGAAAATCTGAAAAGAACCGACTCGATATGGGAAATAGTTTCCCAGCGAGAAAATCGATTTGTGGATGAACAGGTAATCGCCTGGGAGCCTATGTCTTTAGATTATGGCTATCCTGGTCTTATTGTGTTCTTTTCAGAAATGGATGCTTATTTTCCAGGAGCAGGTTGGAACGAACAAATCTACAAATTAGTATCTTTGTTGATTCCTCTGATTAAAGAAAAAAATCATAGTAATTTCTCTCTTTTTTCTGGGTTAACAGGAGCCTGTTTTGCCATACAAATAGCAGCAAAACAAGATTCTATTTTTAATAAATTAGATCATCAACTTTGCCTACTTCTTGCAGAAGAAGTGGGCAAATATTATTGCACTTCCCTAGATGAATTTGCAGAGTTAGGTCATCAACCAATCCCTTTCCAATATGATGCAATTACCGGAATTGGAGCATTTCTTGCCTATTTTTTGAACTATAAACATATTCCTCAAGTCGAACATTTGATTCGGCGGCTGTTAAAATATTTAGTAAATCTTTCAAAGCCGATTCAAGTTGAAGGTAGTTTAGTCCCTGGATGGTATTTATCCCCTTATGATTTGTTTTATCAAAAATCCCTGCCAAATTTTGTTTCTGAGACTTTATTCCAACAATACCCAAAAGGTTTTTTTGAATTGGGTATGGCTCACGGAATCGCTGGATGTCTGGCGAGCCTTTCTAAATGTCTTTTAGCTGGAATTGAGATTGAAGGTCAGAGAGAGGGGGTAAAGCGAATTGCTTCCTGGCTTTTAGGAACTTGTCAGTCTGTAGATCAAACCCGTTTAGTGTGGCCTAAAAAGCTAGGTTTTAGTTCTAAAAACCCCTATTCTATTGCCGTGGAAAAACTAGAAATAATAGATGCATGGAGCCATGGGTCTCCTGGTATTTTTCATTCTTTAATCTTAGCTGCCAAGGCATTGAAAGAGAAAAACATTGGGCGAAGATGTATTCTTGGGCTTCAAGAAGTTGCAAAGAGGGCTAAACAGTCTTCCAATAATCTTCCTTTTTGTTATGGAATTTCAGGCACTTTAACCATTCTTCAATGTGCGGCGCTTTCAGAAGAGAAAGCTTGTTTTAGAGAAGGAATAGAAGGGATTGTGAAGCAGATATTAGAAAATTATTCTGTGAATTTCCCATTTGGATTTAAGTGTGTGGCTCCTGCTAATCGAGAAGAAGATTTTAGAATGATTGATAACCCTGGTCTGGCAACTGGTTCAATCGGCATTCTGTTGAGCTTACTTCTTTTTAATTCAAAAAAAATTAGACCTTGGTTTCCTATATTCCAATTAAATTAGAGGGATTTTTATGTTGATAATTTCTGGGCTTAATAAGACGTATACAGATGGGACTCAAGCTATTAAAGGAATTAATTTAAAAATAGGAAAGGGGATGTTCGGGCTTTTGGGCCCTAATGGCGCGGGTAAATCTACACTCATGCGCACATTGGCTACACTACAAGAACCTAACGGCGGGACAATCTATTTTGAAGATATTGATTTACTAACTGAGAAAGAAAAAATCCGAAAATTACTTGGATATTTGCCCCAGGAATTTGGTCTCTACCCATCTGTTTCTGCACAAGATATGCTTGATCATCTAGCTGTTTTAAAGGGAATTATTGATCGGAAGCAAAGAAAAAATACAATTGATTATTTATTAGGAGTAACCCATTTAACGGCACACAGAAAAAAAACTTTAGGAACTTACTCTGGTGGGATGAAACAACGATTTGGGATTGCTCAAGCTCTGCTCGGCAATCCAAAAATCTTGATTGTAGACGAGGCAACAGCAGGATTGGACCCTGAAGAAAGAGATCGATTTCATAACCTGCTCAGTGCAATTGGAGAAAATACCCTTGTGATTCTTTCTACTCATATTGTATCTGACGTGAGCGAGCTTTGTAATGATATGGCGATCATTCGGAACGGGGAGGTTTTAGTGCAAATTTCTCCTGAAGAAGCCATTCAAAAATTAAAAGGGAAAATCTGGAGAACAACAGTCTCTAAATCAGAAGTGGAACCTTATATAAAGAAATATAAGGTTCTTTCTTCCCGTTTGCTACACGGAAAAGAATCTATAAGAGTTTTTTCCGAGGTGGATTTAGGAAATGATTTTGAGCGGGTAGAGCCAGATTTGGAAGACGTTTATTTCTTTTATATCAAAGACATTGGGGGGATAATATGATCGCTACTCTTCTTTGGTTTGAGGTCAAAAACAGACTTTTTAGATCCTCATCTTGTTTTCATTTCCTTTTCCTTTTAGCCACTTCCTTTTTTTTAGGGATTTTATTTGCAGGGGTTTTCAAGGGAATGGGGTTTTCTCTTG
>CAYWDE010000063.1:0-9129 GCA_964456885.1 uncultured bacterium
CCTATTCGGGAGACTTTATGGAAAAAAGAATCGGGAGATTTTGAGATTCTTTTTTAGGGATAATATTGAGATTTCTGTATAATGCCCCAACGAGAATTGAAAAACGGTTAAGAATAGGGTCCCTTTGCATGTTGGATAGAAGCATCATTCGCAATAACAAATTCCATTTTACTAGCCTCGGCTGCGCCCGAAACCTTGTCGATAGCGAGGTGATGATTGGGATCCTTTTAAAGGCCGGTTATGAAATCACCCCCGATGCAAAAGAGGCGGGATTCCTCGTTGTGAACACTTGCGGATTCCTCGAGTCATCTAGACAAGAGGGGATCAATACGATCCAAGAGCTTTTTGACATTAAACTGCCAGATGCAAAGGTGATTGTCGCCGGTTGTATGGTCCAAAAACATAGTGGCGAGTTGAAAGAGAGGTTTCCCCACATCCATTACATGCTCGGCTCAGGCGATGTGGAAAAGATTTTAGATGCTGTCCAAGCTGGCCAAGCCGGTGAAGCGGTCACCTCCGCCCGCAGTTACCTCGAATGGGGTGAAATTCCACGAACCCTCTCAACCCCTAAAAATTACGCCTATCTCAAAATCGCCGAAGGGTGTAAAAAGCGTTGCGCTTTCTGCATCATCCCCACAATTAAAGGGCCGCTGAAAAGCAAGACGAATGAGCAGGTGCTGAAAGAGTTCAACGCCCTCCTTTCGCAGGGTGTTTTTGAAGTGATCTTGATCGCGCAAGATTTAGGCGATTACGGGAAAGATCGGAAAGAGAAAGGGGCTTTAGCCGCTCTTCTTCGAGAAATGCTTCAAGTGAAAAAAGATTTCTGGATCCGCCTCCTCTACCTTTATCCAGATGAGATCGATGACGAGCTCCTCGCTGTGATCAAAAGCGATCCCCGCATCTGCCCTTACCTCGACATGCCGATCCAACACATCAATAATGGGATGTTGAAAGCGATGCACCGGACCACCTCGAAAGAGGAGATCATCGACATCATCACTAAATTGCGCCAAGAGCTCCCCCATGTGGTGATCCGGACTAGCTTGATGGTCGGATTCCCCGGAGAGACAGAAGAGCAGTTCCAAGAGATGGTCGACTTTGTAAAAAAACATCCGCTCGACAACGTCGGAATTTTTAAATTCTCTTTGGAGAAAGAGGCCTATGCAGCTAAATTGCCGAACCAGATCTCTGAAGAGGTGAAACAGGCCCGATTTGAAAAACTCGCTGCAGCTCAGCAAAAAGTGGTCCGTAAGAGAAATAAGCAGATGATCGGCCAAAAACTGATCGCTGTTGTCGAAGGGTTCCATCCTGAGTCCAATATGCTCCTAAGAGCCCGTTATAGCGGCCAATGTCCAGAGATCGATGGACAAATCATCATCAACGATGGACGGAAAGTGACCGATTTCGGGAAGCTCTACGAAGTGGAGATCACCGATTGCACCGATTACGATTTGATCGGAACGGTTGTCGCCAGAGTCCAAGGTAAAAAAGAGGCCCGCAAATTAGCATTAGTCTAAAAAAAGGGAAGGATAAAGCCATCCGGCAGCGCCACCACTGGATCTATTCCGGCGCTGTTCAGTCCGCACCCCAATTTGATGAAGGCGATATCGCAGATGTTTTCTCCTCGACAGGAGAAAAACTCGGCATTGCGATGCTCAATAGAGGGAGATCGATCCTCGGCCATATGCTCGCGTTCGGAGAGGAACCGTTAGAAAAGGCGCTCCGTAGACGGATCCATGAAGCTGCAGAACTGAGACGCCACTGGTTCAACCCAGCAAAGACCAACGCGATCCGCCTCATCAACGCAGAAGGGGATGGGATTCCAGGTCTGATCGTCGACGCTTATGCCGATGTCCTCGTTATGCAGGTAGCGAATCCGGGAATCGAAAAACTCAAAAGCCAAATAGCCGCTTACCTCATCGAAGAGTTCAAGCCGAAAAGTCTATTTGAAAAATCGACCTCATTTATGCGCCGAAAAGAGGGGTTGCAGGAAGTGCGCGCCCTCATTTACGGAGATCCCCAGTCTGAAGTCGAAATTTTAGAAAAAGGGCTTATCTACTCAGTCGATGTGCTAGAGGGGCAGAAAACGGGCCTTTTCCTCGATCAGAGAGAGATGAGATCTCTCGTAGGCGAGCTCAGTTCCGGTAAACGGGTCTTGAACTGCTTTGCGTATACAGGCGGATTTTCTGTTGCTGCCCTAGCTGGCGGCGCTACCCATGTCGACAGCGTAGAGATCAGCGCCAAATGTGGTCCTCGCATTGAGAAGAATCTCTCTCTCAATCAGCTCGCAGGGCACCAGTTCGTCTGCGAAGATGTGTTTAGCTATCTCAAGAAAACCGATTGGAACTACGATATTGTGATCCTCGATCCCCCTGCCTTTGTGAAAAAACGGGAAGATGTGGCGAAAGCGTTCTACGCTTATAAAGACCTCAATCGGTTAGCGATGGAAAAGATGAAGCCAAACAGCTTGCTCCTCGCCTGCTCTTGCTCTTACCATGTAGATGAGTCTCTCTTCCAAAACATCCTCTTTAGAGCCGCTAATGAAGCGGGCAGATCAGTGCGCATCGTAGAAAAGCACCGGCAAGCGCACGATCATCCGATCTCGATCTTCCATCCAGAAAGCTCCTATTTAAAAAGCTTTCTCCTTTACATTTATTAAAAATTTCGCTTCACTCCTTTAGAGGCTGTTGTAGTCATCTAGATAGGAGTCGTCGTCATGCATAGATCAGCGAAATTCACTAAATATTCCCTTTTTGTCTCTTGTATTGCAGCGATCGGAGGGATCCTTTTCGGTTATAATACGAGCGTGATTTCAGGCGTTCTCCTGTTTATTACCCGTGAATTTCACCTCTCCATTTTTCAACAAGAGCTGATCGTCAGTACCCTTCTTATCGGAGCTCTTCTTGGAGCGCTTGCAGGGGGCTTTCTGGCCGATGCATTCGGAAGAAAAAAGACCCTCTTTTTGACCCTTTTACTCTTTTTTATCGGCGTGCTGACTCTGACAGAAGCCTCTAGTTTTAATTCGCTCCTTTGGGGGAGATTTATTTCTGGTCTTGCGATCGGGATCGTCTCGATGGCGGCGCCGCTCTATATCGCAGAGATGTCCCCCCCTGAGAATCGGGGGGCCCTCGTCTCACTGAATCAGCTCTGCATCACTTTAGGGATCTTGATCGCCTACATTGTGAGCTTGGCCTATGCTCCCACATCTGACTGGCGAGATATGTTTGGTTTCGCTTTCCTCCCAATTGTTATCCAGTTCGCCGGCCTCTTCTTTATTCCAGAGACCCCTTCCTGGCTATCGAACCACCATAAACAGGCTCAAGCTGAAAAAATTTTACAGAGAATTTTAGTCCATTCGCGCCATCCATCGACTCATCCGAATCAGGAAGAGGATGCCCCCTCTAAAAAGAGCTGGAGAGCCCTTTTTGCCCCCTCTGTTCGGAAGCCTTTTTTAATCGGGATCGGTGTTGCAGTTTTCCAGTCGATCACCGGGATCAATACGGTGATCTACTACGCTCCCCAAATTTTTCAGCTCGCAGGATATAAAGCGACAGAAACGGCCCTCTTTGCAACGGTCTTGGTCGGAGCGATCAACGTCCTGGTCACTATCATTGCCCTCTGGCTGATCGACCGGATCGGAAGACGCCCCCTCCTCATCAGCGGCCTGATCGGAATGGGGCTCTCTCTCGTTGTCCTCGGATTTTCTTTCTTGGGACATGGGGAATTATCGGGGCTCACCGCGGTCGTTGCCTTGCTCCTTTTTGTCGGATTTTTTGCGGTGAGCCTTGGGCCTGTTGCTTGGCTCATTATTTCTGAAGTCTATCCGCTTGGGATCCGTGGCAGAGCGATGGGGATTGCCACTTTTTCAAATTGGGTCTGCAACTACTTTGTCTCTCTCACCTTTTTAACTCTCATTCAAGTCTTAGGGACCACCGGAACCTTTTGGCTCTACGCAATCATTTGCATCTTAGGCCTCTGGTTTGTTATAAAGTTAGTGCCCGAGACGAAGGGTAAAACATTTGAAGAAATCCAAGCATTCTGGAAAAAACCATGAGTTATTCTGAGATCCAAAAAATCCTCTCCACTGACGCAGAACATCTTCTCAAGCACACCTGTAAAACGGTCCCCAAAGAGAAGCTCCACCTGCCAGGCCCCGATTGGGTCGATCGGATCTTTTCTCAAACCGATCGGAATGTCCGGACACTCAGAAGTCTCCAAACCCTTTTTGATCATGGGAGGCTTGGACACACGGGCTACCTCTCAATTCTCCCAGTCGACCAGGGGATTGAGCACACGGCTGGCGCCTCGTTTGCCCCGAATCCAGAATACTTCGATCCAGAAAACATCGTTAAACTCGCGATTGAAGGGGGCTGCAACGCGGTCGCATCAACCCTCGGCGTTCTCGGATCGGTGGCCCGTAAATATGCCCATAAAATCCCTTTTCTTCTTAAATTCAACCACAATGAGCTCCTCACCTACCCAAACATCCACGAACAAAACCTCTTCGCCTCAATCAAGCAAGCCTACGATATGGGGTGTGTCGCTGTCGGCGCAACGATCTATTTCGGATCGAAAGATTCCCGCCGGGAAATCGCCGAAGTGAGCAAAGCATTTGCTTATGCTCATGAACTGGGACTTGCCACAGTTCTCTGGTGCTATCTCCGGAATTCTGGCTTTAAAACAGCAGACAAAGATTACCACGATGCAGCCGATCTCACAGGGCAAGCAAACCATCTCGGCGCCACCATTGAAGCCGACATTGTGAAACAGAAACTCCCCACCTGCAACGGGGGGTTTAAAGCGTTAAAATTCGGGAAAACCGATGAGAAGATGTACTCGACCCTTTGCAGCGACCATCCGATCGATCTAACCCGCTACCAGGTGATTAACGGCTATATGGGGCGGATCGGCCTGATCAATTCAGGGGGACCTTCCGGCAAAAATGACCTTCATGAAGCAGCCGCAACTGCAGTCATTAACAAACGGGCTGGTGGGATGGGGCTGATCTCTGGACGAAAAGCCTTTCAAAAGTCGATGAAAGAGGGTGTACAGTTACTGCACACCATCCAAGATGTCTATCTCGCTAAAGAGATCACGATTGCGTAAAAATTGTTAACCCTGCTCGCCTAAATTTCTGAGGCACTCCTTCGCGATTCCAAAGATCCGCAATAGGGGTACCGCGGAGATCTAGATGCTCCAATAGAGGTGGATTAAAGCTCAGGGGCAGTTCTTGGATCTGACTGTAGCTGAGATCTAGCCATTTCAACTGAGGAGGATTAAAATTTTCAGGCAGGCGTTGGATTTGACTGGGGCCAAAATGTAACTCTTCTAATAAAGGGGGATTAAAATTTTCAGGCAGGCGTTGGATCGGAGTACCCATGATATTGAGCCATCTCAATTGAGGAGGATTAAAGCCTTCGGGCAATTGTTGGATCTGACTAAAGGCGAGACTAAGCCGTTTCAACCGAGGAGGATTAAAATTTTCAGGCAGGCATTGGATTAGGCTGTGGTAGAGAGATAGCTCTTCCAACAGAAGTGGATTAAAGCTCTCAGGCAGATTTTGGATTTTGGTGCCTTTGAGATATAGCTTTTCCAACAGAGGGGGATTAAAGCCCTCTGGTAAAGTGTTGATTCGAGGGCTGTCCAGTTCAAGCTTCTTTAAGTTAGTAAAGTAATGGATTTCTGAAGGCAGCTCAGTAAGAAATAAACTATTTAAATTAAGAGTCTCTATCCGTTCTAGTAATGCAGAATGGCTTCTCATCCAATTTTGGGCGATGGCAACTTGTTCTGTTGTATTTCCTTTCAGTACAAGGTGCTCTTCAATAAAATTCGTTTCTAGTACTAGATCAAAAAACAAAAGGAAATTTTCTTCTTGATCCATTTTTTGGATTTTTTGAGTAATAAACGGAACAGAGCAATCTAAATAAGGTGCTAGTTCAGGAGTCTCCTTTGCTCGATCCATTACAGCTCGATAGATTTGGGTAACTTTTTGTAGTGGATCTAAATCTGGTTCGAGAGGAGGGATTATCTTTTTAGTCAAAGGCTCCCATTTGCTTAGGAGAGAAGTAAAGAGAGGGTGTGTCTTTTCAATGAATACAGAAGCATCTTCTTTTAAAAGCTCTCTAAGACAAAGGTCTTGCAATGAAGGGAAACCCACGTTCTGAGAGTGAGGGAGCAGAGGTAAAGCCATACACAATCTCCTGATATTAAATAGAGGCTAAATTATGGCTGAAAAGAAGAAAAAAATAGAGGGGAGATTATCTACCTTTATACTGCACACCATCCAAGATGTCTATCTCGCTAAAGAGATCACGATTGCGTAAAAATTCTTAACCCTGCTCGCTTAAACCTCTCAGGGATCTCTTCTCTCCAATGGTCTCCAATAGGGGCGCCGGAAAGGTATAGCCGTTCTAAAAGAGGGGGATTAAAGCCCTCAGGCGGGTTTGGGATCAAGGTGTTGCTAATATTGAGCAGATTCAAGAGAGGGGGATTAAAGCACTCAGGGAGGCTAGAAATGGAGGTGTTTTGGAGATATAGCACTTTTAATAGAGGCGGATTAAAAGTCTCCGGTAAACATTTAACTCGAGAGTTCTTCAGGTCGACCCTTGTCAGATTCGTAAAGTAATCGATTTCTGGAGGGAGTTCAGTAAACGTTGAATCGCTTAAATAGAGATCTGTGATCTGTTCTAACGATCCAGAATGATCTCGCATCCAATCGCGGATAGTCTGAGCGTCTTCTCTCCTATTTCCGTTTAGTGCTGGGCGATTTTCTAAATAATCTGTTTCTAATACCTTATTAAAAAAGAGACAAAGATTTTCATCCAATTCTGCTTCTTTAACCTTTTGAGCGATCGACGGGAGAGAGCAGTGTAATTGGGAATTGAGTCCATAAATATCTGCTTGAAACATGACAGTTCGATAGATCTCTACCACTTTTCCTGTGGTTGTTTCCTCTGGATCGAAGGTGAGATTTAGTGTTCTAGAAACAGGCTCCCATTTACTAAAGAGAGGGGCGAAAATAAGATCGGTCTCTTCAGTAGAGTCTATAGCCCCCCGCTCGTAAAATTCTCTAAAACACAACTCTTGCAAAGAGGGGTATTTTTCGAGGGTAGGGGGGAAAGATAGACTGGCCATAAAGAATTATCGCCCTCTATTCTGATGCCTTTCTCGGGGAGCTTGGAAGTTCCGATTGTTCCCTTGTGGACGGGGGCCCCGGTTTTGGTGTTGCGGACGCCCTTGATTAAACGATCTCCCCATAATGATCGGTTCGGCTTTGATCGTTGGATCGGGCTCGAAGCCGGGGATGAGGGTTTTTGGGATCTCTTGTTTTAAGAGCCTTTCGATATCTCGTAGGAAGTCGTTTTCGTCGATGCAGACGAGGGAGACGGCGATCCCTTTATTTCCGGCCCTGCCGGTGCGGCCAATCCGGTGGACGTAGCTCTCTGGAACGTTGGGGAGCTCATAATTGACGACGTAGGGGAGTTGGTCGATGTCGAGGCCGCGAGATGCGATATCGGTGGCGACGAGAACTTGGAGTTTCCCCTCTTTGAATTCAGCAAGGGCTTTTGTTCGGGCTCCTTGGCTCTTATTGCCGTGGATGGCAGCGGCTGTGATCCCCTCTTTTTCAAGATGCTCAGCGAGGCGATTAGCGCCATGTTTAGTTCGGGTGAAAACGAGGACCTGTTTCCAGTTGTCTTTTTTGATGAGGTGGGCAAGGAGATTTTTCTTCCGCTTGCTGTCGACTCTGTGAATCACTTGGGAAATCGCTTCTACTGTGCTATTTTCTCGGGTCGCTTCGATCAGTTTTGGTTGATTGAGGAGTCTTTGGGCGAGCTGCTTGATCTCATTAGAGAAAGTGGCCGAAAAGAGGAGGTTTTGTCTCGCTTTAGGGAGGAGCGCGATCACTTTTTTGATGTCGTTGATGAATCCCATATCGAGCATCTGGTCCGCTTCATCAAGGACGAAGATCTCCACTTCAGAGAGGCTTGTTGCTTTTTGTGAGACGAGGTCTAAGAGGCGGCCAGGTGTAGCGATGAGGATATCGACCCCTTGTCGCAGCTCTCGGATCTGAGGGTTGATGTTCACCCCGCCAAAAACGACGGCCGATTTGAGAGGGAGGTACTTCCCATAGGTTTGGACGCTTTCGCCGATCTGGGCAGCGAGCTCCCGGGTAGGGGCGAGGATAAGGGCTTTGAGTGCGCGTGTTTTCGGCTTGGCCATGAGGAGTTGGAGGAGAGGGAGCGTAAAGCCGGCAGTTTTTCCTGTCCCTGTTTGGGATCCTGCTAAAAGATCTCCGCCTGCGAGGATAATTGGGATCGCTTGTTGTTGAACGGGAGTGGGTTCTGTGTAGCCCTGATCAGCAATCGCTTGGAGGAGTTCAGGTAGTAAATTCAAATTTTTAAATGTCATATTCTTCTGTTGTTAAATATTTCTAAATTAAGAATTTATATTATACAGAAAAAGGGCAAAGAAAGAAAGCCTCTTTTAAAGGGGGGATAAGGGATTTAGGAATATCACATAGGGAGTTGTAATAGGCGTTGAAAAAGAGGTGAGTTTTTGATCGGTTCAATTAGGTCTTGAAGACGGGCTTGATAATGGAAGAGATTGCGGCGAACTCTTAAGGGTAGAGTCGAGAGGGCACGGTTCTGCAATTTTTCCATGCAGGAAGGCTTCTGATCAAAATGGTACTGTTGGATCGCTTTTATTGTGTTTTGATTCCGTGCTCGAAGAGAGTGTTTGAAATGAAAAATAAAATAGGGAACCTCTCCTGGATTATTTATAATCCGTTCTTTAAGAGCCCTTCTCTCAGCCAAATTTAGATGGCTATGGTATATCTCTATAAATGAATGGCAAAGATCATCTGGACTTATGTGATAATCCATCCCATTTTCAACGACTGTCGTATGATGTGCCCAAATCGTATCCTCAAACAAATTGGAGATTTCCCTTATTTTTTTATTATTTTGATCTAACACAGTTATGTTGATCTCTATCGCATCTCTATGGTGATTTGTTTCCCTTTTGAAGGTGAGTAAAGAGGTTTCTGCTTGTTTAAAACCGTTTGATTCTTGGTTTTCGATCTTAATATCGATTGCCTTCTCATTGGCTTGATCAAAATCGACCCCTTTT
>CAYWDE010000064.1:0-8985 GCA_964456885.1 uncultured bacterium
GATCCGACAAGCGCAAGATGCGAAAGTACCGATTCTCGTCGCAATCAATAAAGCGGACAAGCCGAACTTTGATGTCCAAAAAGTATATAGAGAACTTGCCGACAGAGACCTTTTACCTGAGGCCTGGGGCGGAACTACGATCACCGTTAACTGCTCTGCCGTCTCTGGACAAGGGATCCAAGAGCTTCTTGAGATGATCGCCCTCCAATCTGAAATCTTGGAACTCAGAGCCAATCCGAAGAGCCGTGCCCGTGGTACTGTTCTCGAATCGGAGATGCATAAAGGGCTCGGCGCCGTAGCAACGATCCTCGTGCAAAACGGGACATTGAGAAAAGGGGATGCGATTGTATTCGGCCACTACTCTGGACGGATCAAGACCATGCAGGATGAATTTGGCAGATCGATTGAAGCAGCAGGTCCATCAACCCCTGTAAAAATCACAGGCCTTTCCGAGCTCGCTTTAGCGGGACATGAATTCATCGTCGTGAAGAACGAAAAAGAGGCTCGTGAACTCGCTTCAGCCCGAGCAGAAGGGGCTCAACGGGAAAGTGCATTGAAGCCGAAACTCGGCAGCCTTGAAAAAATGATGGCGAAAAGAGAGAGTGGAGAGAAAAAAATTCTCCCCCTCATTCTCCGCGCCGACGTGCAAGGCTCACTCGAAGCGCTCAAAACCTCCCTCTCGAAAATCCATTCAGACAAAGTGCGGCTTGAAATCGTCAGCACCGATGTCGGTGAGATCTCCGAGTCAGATATTGCCCTCGCCGCTGCATCGAAAGCGACTATTGTCGGTTTCCATACCAGCATCGAAAGCCATGCGGATGATCTGATTAAACAGAAAAAAGTACCCGTCTATACTCAAGATGTGATCTACCACCTCATCGACGAAGTGAAACAACGGATGAAACAGCTCCTCGACAAACTCGAAATCGAGACAGACACAGGAGTCGCTATGGTCAAGGCTGTCTTTAAATCTTCCCATCTCGGCGTCATCGCAGGATGCCAAGTCACTGAAGGGACGATCAAACGGCAACACCTTGTTCGGCAGATCCGGAATAAAGAGGTTATTTGGAAAGGGAAGATCGCTTCTCTCAAGAGAATCAAAGAGGATATCAAAGAAGTCAATAAAGGATTTGAGTGCGGTATCCTTCTGGAAGGTCGTTCAGATATTAAAGAAGGCGACTTAATCCAAGCTTATGAAATCACCTACCTTGAGCAAGATCTATAATGAAAAAAAATAGACTCGCTCGAGTCAATTCATTGCTTAAAGAGGTCATTTTTGAAGTGATTCAAAAAGAGGTGCGCAACCCGAATGTGACAACTTTCGTCACTGTGACGGAAGTTGACACCTCTGCAGATCTCCACCACGCAAAAGTCTCTATCAGCCTTATCTGCTCCGATGAGGAGAAATCGCGAGTGCTGACCGCCCTCAATTCTGCCGCAGGATTTATCGCCGTCCATGCTGCGAAGAAAGTGCAGCTCCGCTACTTTCCCGCTCTCACATTTAAACTCGATACGTCGATTGAAGAGCATATAAAGATTCAAAAAATCCTTGGCGATATTGAAAAAGAGCGCCAAGCCCGTGAACAATAACGGCATCCTCCTCGTAAATAAAGCCCCTGGGTCCACCTCATTCCACATCGTCTCCCTCCTTAGACGTTTGACTGGAATCGAAAAAATTGGCCATGCGGGGACTCTTGATCCCTTTGCGACCGGCGTCATGGTGATGCTGATTGGGAAAGAGTACACCCGCCTCAGCGACCGTTTCCTCACCTCAGATAAAGAGTATAAAGCGACACTGCAACTCGGGATAGCCACCGACACCTACGATCTAGAAGGGGAGATCCTCTCCCGGAGCGATAAAATCCCCACCCTCGAAGAGATCCACCTCGCCCTCAACACCTTCCAGGGAGAGATCTCCCAAATCCCCCCCATGTATTCCGCAAAGAAAGTGGAAGGGAAAAAACTCTACGACCTTGCTCGGAAAGGGATCACGATCGAAAGACAACCGGTCCAAGTCAAGGTGGAAATCACCCTCCTATCCTACAACTACCCGATGCTCGAAATTGCGGTCGCCTGCTCGAAAGGGACCTACATCCGGAGCCTCGCCCATGATATTGGCCTATTCCTCGGCTCCTATGCCCACCTTTTTGAACTTTCCCGCACCCGTTCCGGCTTTTTCCGCCTCGAAGATTGCATTCCTCAAGAGCTTCTCAAAAATAGAGAATTCGACTTGACCCCCTATTTGAGAAAGCTATGAAAACGGCCCTCACCATCGGCTTTTTTGACGGCGTCCACCTGGGCCACCAAAAGCTCTTAAAAAGGCTCAGGGAGTGTCCCCACACAACCATCCTCACCTTTTCCAATCACCCTAAAAGTCTCTTCCATCCCCCAGCCCCGCAACTGATTATCCCCCTCTCGGAAAAACTCTCCCTTTTAAAAGCCTATGCCGATGAACTCATCGTCATCCCTTTCACACTCGAATATGCAGCTACTTCTTATGAAAAGCTCCTCTCCCAATTCGACCTCTCCCATATCATCCTAGGGAGCGGCTCCTCCTTCGGGAAAAATCGGGAAGGAAATGAGACCAATGTCCGGAAATACGCTGCACCCCGCCACATCGTTGTCGAATACATCCCTAAAACTCTTTTCGATAACGAACCGATCTCTTCCTCCCGAATTCGGCAAGCTTTAGCCGCCGGCAACCTCACCCTCGCACAACACTTACTAGGTAGAAAATTATGAAGAACCTCTCTTGCGGCATTGTGGGACTCCCAAATGTCGGTAAATCAACTCTATTCAACGCCCTCACAAGAAAACAGATCCCTTCTGAAAACTATCCATTTTGTACGATCGATCCAAACGTCGGGATCGTCAACCTCCATGATCCTCGCCTCCAGATCCTCTCCGATCAGACCCACAGCAAAAAGATCGTCCCCGCCACAGTCAGTTTCGTCGATATCGCAGGCCTCGTGAAAGGCGCCTCTCAAGGTGAAGGCCTCGGGAACCAATTTCTCACCCACATCCGGGAAACAGATGCGATTGTCCAAGTGGTCCGCTGCTTCGAAGATCCAAACGTGATCCACGTCGCTGGGAGAGTCAATCCGCTCGACGACATCGAAGTGATCACCCTTGAGCTGATCCTCGCCGACCTCCAGATGGCCGAAAATACCCTCTCTAGACTCGAAAAACAGGCTAAAACGAAAAAAGAGCTACAGCCCACCGTCGACTTCCTCAAGAAAGCGATCGCCCACCTCAACCAAAACCTCCCCCTCCGCGCGCTCAAACTCACCCCCGAGGAAGAACCGATCGCACGACAATACAACTTCCTCACCGCAAAAAAAGTGCTCTACGTCTGCAACGTCGGCGAAGATGACGTCCCAGCCCTAGACAACGCCCTCGTCCAGATCGTCCGCGACTATGCCGCGAAAGAGGGTTCCCGCGTCGTCCCCATCTGTGCCCGGATTGAAGAGGAGATCTCCCGCCTCGATGAAAAAGATGCGAAAGAATTCCTCGAATCGCTCGGCCTCAAAGAGTCAGGGCTAGACCGCCTTATCCGTGAAGCCTTCTCTCTCCTCGATCTGATCAACTACATCACCACTGGCGAAATCGAAACCCGCGCCTGGACGATCAAGAAAGGGACTCCCGCAGCCCTTGCCGCTGGCGAGATCCACTCCGATATCGAAAAAGGGTTTATCCGGGCAGAAGTAGTCGCCTACGAAGATATGCTCCGCTATAAAGGGCGCGTCGGAGCTCGCGAAGTGGGGAAAGCCCGCTCAGAAGGGCGAGAATACATCGTCCAAGACGGCGACGTGATCCTCTTCTACCATAACTAATAAAAAGGGCTCTATGGATCAGACGGGGATGATCGAAAGTCAAGGGATCGATCTCGGTTATCGGATCGAAGGGACTGGACCGAACACACTCGTTATCGGCAGTTCCATCTACTATCCGAGGGTTTTTTCAGAAAACTTGCGAAAACATCTACGGCTGATCTTTTCCGATATGCGAGCGTTTGCACCGCCTCCCCGCACTGAAATCCCCATCGATTTCCCGCTCGATCTGCTTCTCGATGACATAGAGTCCGTTCGGCAACAACTCTCCTTAGGCAAAGTGATTATTGTAGGGCACTCGGGGAACGCCTTTCTCGTTCTGGAATATGCGAAAAAATACCCCCAGTACGTCTCCCACATCGTCATGGTGGGAACGGGGCCCGATTTTAGTGATAAAAGCAAAGAGGAGACCGATCGGTATTGGGAAGAGGCAGCCACTTCTGAACGAAAGATCCTCTTCAAAACCAGTCTAGAAAAATATCCCGACTCTGACTATGAAAAAATCCCCCTAAATGAGCGCTTCACTTGGAACTACCTTCGCCACACACCCCGCATCTGGTATAATCCCCACTTTGATGCGGCCCCTTACTGGCAAGGGGTCCATGTGAATATGTTGATCTTCTACTACGTATGGGGAACCCTTTTTAAAACCATCGATATCACAAAAGGGTTAGAGACTTTAGATAAGCCCATATTCTTAGCCCTCGGACGGTACGATTTTATAGTCGCACCCCCCGAAGCCTGGGCGCCCCTCAAGTTGAAATTCAAAGATCTCACGATCTCCCTCTTCGAAAAAAGCGGCCACTCCCCCTTCTATGAAGAAGCCGATCTCTTTGATACCCAACTGTTAAAGTGGCTCTCATCACATTAGCGATCTATTAAGTTTTTCCTTACCACCCTCCCCTTATTTACCTTAATTCCATTCTGTGATATATTACATATCACAAAACCTGAGAGGCTCATATGAGTGAGAAAATCCAACGCACTTTTGTCCGCCAAGAGGCCTACCTCAAGCTCCGGGACTGGATCCTAGAAGGGGTGCTGGCACCAGGAGCCCAGCTCCGAGACAAAGAGCTAGCCGAACAACTAGGGGTCAGCCGAACTCCGATTCGAGAAGCATTGCTTCGACTGGAAGAGGAGGGCCTTGTGAGAACGAAGCCTAATCGCTCTACCCTGGTGAGCTCCATCGACTTCCACAGCGCTTTCCACCTCTATTCCATTGTGTGGACATTGGAGCGGTTAGCCCTCACTCAAGCGTTTGGGTCGATCACAGAGAATCATATTGAGGCGATGATCGAAGCGAATGAACGCTTTTTAGAAAAAATGAAAAAGAGAGATCGATTGGCTGCTCTCCAGGCAGATCACGATTTCCATTCTGTCTATGTCAATCTCTCCCAAAACAAAGAACTGGAGAAGATCATCTTAGAACTCAAAAACAAACTCAAAAGGTTGGATCTTTATTACTTCGATCAGATTAAAGATGCCGCTCTCTCCTATGGAGAACATAAGCAAATTATAGAAGCTTTCAAAAAGAAAGATCTAGCGCTAGCGCTAGACGCAGTGGAGCACAATTGGAAAAACAGTTTTTCACGCTTTAAAATTTAGAGGAATATGACATTCGCAAACAAATTAGTCGCATTGATGAATGAAAAGATTGAGCCTGGCGTGATTATGAATGCCCTAGCGCATATGTGCATCGGTTTTGGCTCTGAAATTGGAAAAGAGCTGTTGCGCTTGACCAACTACATTGATGCCGATGGAGGGAGCCATCCCCACATATCGGAAATGCCCTTCATGATCCTGAAAGCGAACTCGAATAAGATCAAAGCGCTCAAAGTAGCGGCTCTTCAAGCGGGGATTCAATGTGTAGATTTCACCGATACAATGACAAGCGGGACCTATTTAGAGCAGTTAGAGAGGACAAAACAGACAAAAGAGGCCGATCTGATCTATTTTGGAATTGTTCTATTTGGAGCTTGGGATAAAGTATCCGAACTCACGAGAAAATTTTCTCTCTGGAAATAACCTATTTTAGGGGGCAGGAATTTTTGCCGAGGAGTTGGTACATGATGCACCAGCTGAATGTCGCCTCAAAGAGGACGAATCCACCAGCAAGGAGAAGGATCCAACTGCTATTGAGATAAGCTAAAATCAAAAGGACAATTGCAATAGCTAAACGGAGTAGACGGTCTGGTGTCCCAATATTTTTTTTCATTTTTGTTTTTTCTCCAACTCTTGCCAGCGTAGATATAGCTGCTCAATCTGATTCTCTTTGAGTCCGATTGTCTGACACACTTCGCTGAGTTTCCCTGCATCTTGAGCGATCTCGGTTTTTTGTAACAGATGATTCAGCTCCCGAACCTCTTCTTCGAGCTTAGAAATATTGCCTTCGATCGACTCGTACTCCCTCTTTTCCATGTAGGAGAGTTTCTGCTTCGGTTTTTCCTCTTTTTTTTCCTCTCGCTTCTCTTCTTTGGGCGGAGGGGGTGTTTCGCCAAGAGTGATGAGGGAATTGCAGATCCGGTCGAGCATGCACCGATCATGGGTGATCAGGACGACTGCACCGGGAAATTCGAGGAGGCTCTCTTCGAGTGTTTCTAGGGTAGGTATATCGAGATCATTGGTCGGTTCATCGAGGAGGAGGACATCGGCTGGCTGGAGCATTAGATGGGCAATCGCAATGCGGGCCCTCTCTCCCCCAGAGAGTCGATTGATCGTCATGTCGAGGAGATCGGGAGAGAAGAGGAACCGTTTACACCACCCGTTCACATGCACCTCTTGCCCCCGGAAAGAGACATAGTCCCCTTTGGGAGAGAGCGCTTCTCGGAGAGTCATATGGTCTGGAAGCTGCGCCCGGTGCTGATCAAAATAGACCGTTTGGAGGGCGTCAGCCTTTTTAATGGTCCCCTGATCGGGTTGAATCTCATCGGAGAGAAGTTTGAGAAGGGTCGTCTTTCCAGAGCCGTTGGGTCCGAGAAGCCCGATCCGCGTACCGGGAGAGAGGAGAAAATCGAGATTTTTAAATAAGAACTTTCCACCCATCTCTTTCCCGATGTTGCGAGCGACTAGCAGCTTCCGGGTCTCCCTTTCGCTTCCAGCAAAGTCGATTTTTGCTCGTCGTTGGGTGTTCCGTTTAGAGATGGCCGAATGCTCCTCTAAAATCTCATGCGCCTCATCGATCCTTGATTGAGACTTGGTTGTCCGGGCTTTTACCCCTTGACGGAGCCACTCGGTTTCTCTTCGCGCCTTTGTCGCGATCGACCGCTCCTGCTGGAGCTGCCCCGATAAAAATTGCTCTTTCTTCTCTAAAAAATTGGCGTAATCCCCATCGATCGCGAACATCCCCTTCGGATAGGCGGGATTGATTTCGATGACGCGGTTCGTCACATTTTGGAGGAAATAGCGGTCGTGGCTGACGAGGAGATAGGTGGGAGATTCCCGCAAAAGGAACGATTCGAGCCATAGGATCCCCTCCACATCGAGGTGGTTCGTCGGTTCATCATAGAGGATCAGATCGGGATTTGAGATGAGCTCGCAGGCAAATCCGAGCCGTTTTTTCCAACCGCCCGATAGGCGAGCTGCACTCTTTTCATTCCCTGTGAATTTAAGTTTACTTAGCCATGTTTCAGCGAGCCGCTCTTTTTCATAGTCGGGGAGATCTTCTTTGATCACATTGATGAGAATTTGTTCCGGAGGGAGGTCGGGGAACTCGCAGGTTTGCGGCACATAGCCGATCTTTAGATCTCTCCTAGGGGAAAGGATCCCTGAATTCGGCTTTTCCACCCCTGCGATGATTTTTAAAAAAGTCGATTTGCCAGCCCCATTCGGGCCAATGAGCCCGATCCGGTCTTTAGCAAAAATGCTCAAAGAGAGGTCTTTAAACAGGGTACGGGTCGAATACGACTTCGAGACAGATTGGCAACTAAATAGGAGACTCATGCAATGAGTTTACATTTTTGGCAATAAAAACTCTCGGAATCCTTTCATTAAAGAGGCAGAGGATCTCGTAAGGGATGGTGTCGCAAAGATGGGCCACTTCAGTGAGTTTGATCTCCTCATCGCCCTGTTTGCCGATCAAGACCACCTCATCGCCTACATAGACTTCGGCATCGCCCACATCGACCATGAGCTGATCCATACAGATTGTCCCTGCTATGGGGAAGCGCTGACCTCGGATGAGGACGTTCCCTCGATTGGAGAGGGCGCGCCGGTAACCGTCGCCGTAGCCGATCGGGATGGTGACAATCCGGGTCTGCTTTTTTGTGATGTAGGTGTGGTCGTAACTGATCCCTACATTAGGGCCTACGACTTTGAAGTAGGAAACTTTCGATTTAAGAGCAAAACAGGGGGCAGTCCCCTCAAACCCATAGCCGTAAGCCATCAGCCCTATCCGGACCATATCGAGATGGGAGTCGGGATAGTACGCAACGCCGCCCGAATTGCCCAAGTGGGCAGTTATTCCTTGAAAGGAGGGGTGGCGGATCAACTCTTGAAACGTCTGAATTTGGTGTAGGGTAAAGGGGTCGTTCGGAGAGGTGGAGGTGGCGAGATGGGAGTAGACGCCCACCACCTCAAAACAGGGGAGTTTTTTCAGGTGTTCGATCAGCTGGAGCGCCGTTGGAGCGCGGACGCCGGTCCGCTGCATCCCCGTTTCCACTTCAAGATGGACGCGGCACTTGCGGGTTAGTTTTTTTGCAACCAGATCGGCTTTAAATTTGGAGCTGATCGAAAATTCGAGATTATAGCGGGCCAGATCATCGACCTGATCTTCATGGATCGCTCCAAGGACAAGGATCGGTATAGTGATGCCAGCTAACCGGAGCCTTACCCCCTCTTGGAGGCAAGAGACGCCCAGGTAGTCAATCCCCGCTTCGGCCGCACCTCTTCCGATTCCGATAAGTCCGTGTCCATAAGCGTTCGCTTTAACCGTGAGGCAGAGGCGAACTTTCCCGATCTGTTTCCGGATGGTCTCAATATTTTTATGAAATTGATTCAGATCAATTTCGATCCAAGTGGGGTGGGGGCAATTTTCCATAATTCAACTATATACCATCTATCCGAAATAATCTGTATTTTGACCGGCCAAAGCGTCAAATTTCAACGATCGTAAAGGAGCTTGTATTGGGTTTAATACCAGCTCCTTTACGATCGTTGA
>CAYWDE010000065.1:0-8941 GCA_964456885.1 uncultured bacterium
GGCGCTTGGAGGGAGAGTTCTTGTCACTACGTTAACGAAGAAGCTTTCAGAAGACCTCTCAAAATACCTCAATGAAATTGGGGTAAAAGCCAAATTCCTCCATTCAGATATAGCGACCCTCGATCGGATGCAGATTTTAAAAGCTTTACGCCTTGGAGAATTTGATGTTCTGGTCGGGATCAACCTCTTAAGGGAGGGGCTCGATCTGCCGGAGGTTTCCCTGGTCGTGATTTTAGATGCTGATAAAGAGGGGTTTCTCCGTTCTGAAACAGCTCTCATCCAAACTTGCGGTAGAGCTGCCCGTAACGTACGGGGCAGAGTGATCCTCTATGCAGATAAGCAGACAAACGCGGTTCGGAAAACAATCGAGATCACAAAGACAAGAAGAGCTCTTCAAGAGGCGTATAATAAAGAGCACAACATCACCCCTACTACCACTAAACGGGGAGATATCGCCTCACTTGAAGAGACGTTTGGTTTTGCAGAAGAACCCCTTCCAGAATCCTCCTCAAAGAAAAAAGAGGCGGAAGTTCCAGAAGATTTGGAAGGGAAAATCAAAGAGTGTGAGCAGGAGATGCGGCGAGCTGCTAAAGAGCTCCGCTTTGAAGATGCCGCCCGAGCCCGCGATCTGATGCGTTACTACCAAAATCTCGAAATGCTCAAACTCGACAAAGACTAAACCTATCTTTGAATCGAGATTTCAAAAGGGTCGATTCCTTGACGGCTATGGCAATTTTCAACTATGCTCTTTGGCTCCTTAAAGGGGGAATTATGAAGAGAATAATCCTATATACACTTACTCTAACGTTGTTCTTATCACCCGTTTTTGCAAAAGAAAAAAACTTCCCGCAACCGAGACGAGTGGTGAATCTCGCTCAGCTCGATCCTGAATTGATCGAGGAACTGCTTTTAGGGATGCATCCAGATATTGCGATTGAGTGCAAAGAGGGATCTAAATTCCCTGTTCAGTTTTTACATAATTATGGACTTTTTTCGCTCAAATGCACACCTAACTTGTCGATAAAAGTAGAGAGACCTTGCTATCTTCGCTTTGTTAAAAGGAAAGTATATATCAGCGAAGATTTGGCTAAATGGGAAAAACCGTCTAAGTTTTTTTCGGGAGGCTACAAAGCAAAAGTAAAAATCGATGGGGAGTCAGGCCTTTCAGTCGAAACAAAACTAATCCCATATGACTGATCTCTGCATTGACGCTCGGATGGCTTTTTCCTCGGGAATTGGAACTTGCATCCGAGAGATCATCCCTTTTTTTAAAGAGTCCCCCTTCAGAGTCACTCTTTTAGTAGATAAACTCGGAGCTCCTTGGTGTTGTGAATTTAAACAAATCCTTTTTGATGCGCCTATCTATTCAATTAAAGAACAGGCGCTCTATCCAGTAAAGATCCCCCACTGTGATCTTTTTTGGTCTCCCCATTACAACGTCCCTTTGCTCCCGACGAGAGCAAAAAAACAGATTGTCACTATACATGATGCGTGCCACTTGGCTCTTAGCAAGTATTTGTCTAAGCCTGAGAGGGTCTACGCAAGATTCGTCATGGGGCGTGCTTTGCATAAATCGGATCAGGTGGTTACAGATTCCCATTTTTCTAAGAGTGAGCTTTGCCGCCATCTAGGAACTCCGAAAAATACAATCGAAGTGATCCCTGCCGCTGTGAATCGAGAACAGTTTCAAAGAGTTAAAGAGGGAGAAAAATTGGAGGCGGTACGGCAAAAATATCACCTCCCAAAGAAATTTTTCCTCTATGTAGGCAATTTAAAAGCGCATAAAAACTTAGCAGGATTATTGAAGGCTTTTGAGCAGATTTCTCTTTCCGATTATGGATTAGCGATTGTGGGTAAAAGCAGTGGTCTTCGGAATCACATTTCCCCTTTGGTTGGAAGCCAAATTTTTACATTGGGTGAGATCCCCCATGAAGATCTCATAAGTCTCTATAGTTTGGCTGAACTATTTGTTTTCCCTTCGTTTTATGAAGGGTTTGGTTTGCCCCCTCTTGAAGCGATGAGTTGCGGCTGTCCTACGGTTGTTTCAATGGCGGCGAGTATTCCTGAGGTTTGTGGCGATGCGAGTCTCTATTTTCAACCCGATAAACCTAAAGAGATAGCGGGAGCTATGATTCAAGCGATCTCTGATAAAGGGTTGAAACAGCGGTTAATTCAAAAAGGATTTGAAAGGGTGCAAGTCTACAATTGGGCAAAGACAGCTAATCAATACCTCTCCTTATTTGAGAAGATGCTCTCCCGCTAAAGAGAGAACTTTTTCTCGGAAATTGGGAATGAAAGTGGAGCTGTCCCATTTTAGCGCATGTTCTCTAAGCGCCGCAGGATCAAACTGGAAAGTTTCAAATTTTTTAATACAGTCGCTTAAAGCGTTAGCTGTTTGCTCATAAAAGAACATCGCTGTAGGGATTTTTTTTTCAGAATTGTCGGTCGGAATCATCGTCTCTCTAATCCCCCCATGTCCGTAGGCAATGACAGGGGTTCCACTTGCATTAGCCTCTAGAGGAATAAGCCCATACTCTAAGAAAGGGGTAAATACAACGGCTTTACACTCACTGTATTCGCGGGCAAGTGTCGCATCATCCACTTCGCCTAAAAATGAGATATTTTCTTTAGCTAAAGCTCGGAGTTTCTCTTTTTCACTTCCAGTACCGATGATTTTAAGAGGAAGTCCTAAAGAATTAAACGCTTCGACAGCGTAATCGACCCGTTTCCAATATTCCAGCCGGGAGACGATCAAATAGTGATCTTTCTTTTTCGCAGAGAAAGTCAGTTGACTGAGATCGATCGGGCAGTAGAGGATTTCCGAATCACGCGCATAGTACTGCTGGATATAATTTTGGGAGGATTGAGAAATGGTGAGAAATCGATTCACCTTTTGAGCTGCAGCAAAATCCCTTTTTTTGAGGAAAGGGAGAAGCGGAGCGAGGAGTTTAGAGATCCAGTTACCGCCAAAATAGTTTTCGAAATGCCAAATCGCGCGGGTGGGCATATAGCAATAACAAATATGGAGAGCCCTCGGCGCTGAGAGGTATTTAGCTACCGTTGTCGACGAACTAACGACTAGATCGTATTTTGAGAAATCGAGCGATTGGATCGCTTTTGTCCCCAAAAGAAAAAGCCAACGAAACGTGGTGGAAGAACGGATGAAAGGTTGAAGCCAGGTCGTTTGGATTGCACGTTTAGAGAAGTAGGAAAAAGTTTTATGAGGGTTGAAAGCGAGCGTATAAACATCTGCTTCAGGGAAGGCTTCGCAGATGTATTGAAAAACCCTTTCCGATCCCCCTTTACTACAGAGGTAATCGTGAACAATTGCGACCTTCATTTTTGTGGCTCATTAAGAACTAAATGTGCTATATCCTAGAGCTTTCCTATTGAAAAGGCTAGGTAGAGGACATGATAGTTGAAGCTGCAAAATATCCAGAAGTAAAATGTTTCGAACGTCAAACATGTCGGGTTTCTGGAGAGAAGCTCATAAAAGTATTAGACTTAGGTGCTCTCCCTTTCTCCTGCTTTCCAGAAAGAAAAGAGGAAAAACTCCCTCTTCTCCCTTTGCAATTGTGTCTTGGTCCTGAGTCAGGATTAGTTCAGCTCAAACACACAGTCGATCCAGATGCGATGTACAATGAATATTGGTATATGTCTGGGATCAACCAATCGATGAGACTCGCTCTTAAATCGATTGTGGATCAAGCTCTCTTGCGGAGTAAGCCACTTTCAAAAGAGAGCATCGTGGTAGATATTGCATCGAATGATGGGACTCTTCTTAGTTCCTATCCAGAACATCTATTTCGGATCGGCATAGACCCTGCAAAAAATATCTCTCCAAAAGGGGCTAACCTCCATATCAACACCTATTTTAGCGCAGAGGCCTACAAAGGGAAAATGGGAGATCGGAAAGCGGATATTGTCACTAGTATCGCGATGTTCTATGATTTGGAAGACCCCATTCAATTTAGCCGAGGTGTGGCAGAAATTCTAAATCCGGGAGGGCTTTGGATCATCGAATTGAGCTATTTGCCCACGATGTTGCAGGCAAACTCATTTGATACCATCTGCTCTGAGCATTTAGAGTACTACTCTCTCACTTCGATGGAATACATTCTAAAACGGAGTGGAATGGAAGTAGAGGATGTGGAACTAAATGAGGTCAATGGAGGCAGCTTTAGGCTCTATATCCGTCATAAAGGGTATGCAAAAGAGACCTCTTCTGTATCGAAGATGCGAAAGGAAGAGGCAGCATTGAAATTAACAGACCCTGCTACATATACCGCTTTTGCTCAACGGGTGGAGAAAAATAAGAGAGAGATGATCCAATTTTTACAACTTCAGAAGAAGTTAGGCAAAAAGGTGATCGGTTATGGAGCCTCTACCAAAGGGAATACCATCCTCTCTTACTATGGGATCAATGAGGAGATTCTCCCCTTTGTAGCAGATCGAAATCCGATTAAGTGGGGGCGCCATACGGTGACTGGGATCCCAATCATCTCAGAAGATGAAGCACGTCAGATGTCCCCCGATTACTTTTTGGCTTTTCCCTACCATTTTATGAAGGAGTTTCTAACAAGAGAAACGGATTTCCTTAAGAATGGGGGCAAATTTATAGCGCCAATCCCCAATTTAACCCTCTTTAGCGGAGTCTAAGTGAAACGGGCTCTCATTACAGGAATTACGGGACAGGATGGATCTTATTTAGCGGAATTGCTACTTGAAAAAGGGTATTCTGTACATGGGATTGTAAGGAGATCTTCTTCCCCAAATTTTGATCGGATTAAACATTTAGAAAATAAAATTGAGTTGCACGAAGGGGACTTAAGCGACTCCTCGAGCGTAAAGCGGATCATCGAAAAATCAGATCCAGTCGAAATCTATAATTTAGGGGCAATGAGCCATGTAAAAGTCTCATTTGAAATCCCCGAATATACAGCAGATGTGGATGGAGTAGGGGTTTTACGCCTATTGGATGCGATTAAAAACCACAACCCCAAAATCCGCTTCTACCAAGCTTCCACTTCGGAGCTGTTTGGAAAGGTGAGAGAGATTCCTCAAACAGAAAAGACCCCTTTTTATCCCCGCTCTCCTTATGGGGTGGCGAAACTCTATGCCTATTGGATTGTCGTGAATTATCGGGAGGCATACGGGATGTATGCTTGCAATGGGATCCTCTTCAATCATGAGAGCCCCCGTAGAGGAGAGACCTTTGTCTCTAGAAAAATCACTCTGGCTGTCACGAGAATTGCATTAGGCCTTCAAGAAACGGTTCTTTTGGGCAATCTGGATGCGAAGCGGGATTGGGGCTATGCGAAAGATTTCGTGGAAGGGATGTGGCTCATGCTCCAGCAAAAAGAGGCTGAGGATTATGTCTTAGCCACCGGAGAGACGACTACAGTGAGAAAATTCGTAGAAATGGCCTTTTTAGAAATAGGGCTTCAAATTTCGTGGCAAGGGAAAGGGTTGGATGAAAAAGGGGTAGATCAACATGGAAAAATACGGGTAGAAATTTCCTCTCTCTTTTTCCGCCCTGCTGAAGTAGATCTTCTCATTGGAGATTCTTCAAAGGCCAAAATAGAATTAGGATGGGAGCCTAAGACCTCTGTCCAAGAGCTCGTAAAAATGATGGTCCAAGCCGATTTTGAAACCCTTGCGAATCGGGCCCCGTTGGTTCATCGATGAGAGCCAACAAGCTACATATTTTAATCTTGGCTGGCGGAGGTGGAACACGGCTCTGGCCCCTTTCTCGCCAGGATTTTCCTAAACAATTTCTCCATTTTGGGGATCAGCAATCGCTTTTGCAAAAGAGTGTGAGCCTCTTTGTCGACTCCCCACTCACAGAAACGATCTCTATTGCCACAAATGCTCAATATGCCCCCCTAGTCAGGCAACAACTCGAAAAAATCGACCCTGAGTCTAAAATTCATGTAATTATCGAGCCTCTCCGCAAAAATACAGCTCCAGCTATAGCTTTTGCTCTCAAATATTTGGAGATGGAGCTAAAGATTGGGAAAGAGGCCTCTGTTCTCATCCTCCCCTCCGACCATTTAATTGAACCCAAAAGCTTATTTTCCAGTTGCTTGATGCAGGTAGAACCCCTTCTTAGAAAAAATCACCTCCTCCTTTTTGGAATTCGTCCGACAAAACCAGAAACGGGGTATGGGTATATTCAGTTGGGTGGGAAATTTGAGTGTGGGACACATCAAGTAAAGCGTTTTGTCGAAAAGCCAGATCAGCAGCTCGCTGAAACTTATATAGCCTCTAAAGAGTATCTCTGGAACTCCGGAATTTTTGCCCTCTCTATGGGTGTTTTTTGGCAAAAACTGACTCAACACGCTGGTGAGATCAGTGCCCTTGTGCAAGGGAATTTAGAAGAGGTCACTTCCCAATTTGATCAGATGCCGAACATCTCTTTCGATTATGCGATCTTGGAAAAATGTGATGATATCCTTGTTTGTCCTTTGCCTGTCATTTGGTCAGACATCGGATGTTGGGACAGCGTCTATGATGTGATGGATAAAGATGAAAACCAGAATGTTAAGCATGGCAATATTGTTGATATCGATACAAAAAACAGTTTGATCATAGGTGGAAAACGGTTGATCTCCACTATTGGCTTAGAAGATATTTTGATTGTTGAGACCGATGATGCGACGTTCATTAGTAAAAAAGGGGAATCGCAAAAAGTAAAAAATATGGTCCAAGAACTTGTCAAGACTGGGAAAAAAGAGGGGGAAAATCATTCCACTCTCCAACATTCTTGGGGAGCCACTCACTTGCTAGATGAGACCAATGAATGGGACCTTCACAAAATTCAGATCTATCCGGGGAAAATATGGGAATTAACCCTGTTTCAGGGAGGAAATTGGGTGGCTCTTGATCACGCCGAGCTGGAAATCGGAGGTTTTTTACAAACATTTAAACCTCTCGATACCCGATCCATTCAAAAAGGGGAAAAAATCAAAAATAGTTCCAAAAATACAGTTAATTTACTCTTTATGACTTCAAAAACAGCCTTCGCTAAGTGCTGAAAATTTTCCGGAATTCGATCTTTTCTCCACAAAGAACATAAGCAACGTTATCCACCCTTTTTGTATTCTCCAAAAGCTTCAGATAATAATCTGTATACTCTTCTACAGAGGCCCCTTTTTCTGGCCCTTTTAGTTCCAGGAAGGTCAGTGCCGCTCTCTGAGAATAGGTAGTAAAATTAGAAAAGAAATTGTCTTCGGGATCGTAAAGGGGTTCGAATTCCAGATTATTTATCCTCAATTCAGATCGATACGTTTCAAATTGAGCTGTAACTCTATTTTTCTGAGCCTCATCCTTTGCAACCATTCTTATGCAGATTTTTGCCCGCGGCCATAATTTACTTTGCTGTAAGAGATAGGCTAAAGCGAGACACAATTCAAAATTTCCCATATAGCTTCCTCTCCACCAGAGATTGATCTCTTTGTCTTTCCGAGTGGGGTCTGCAAACAGGTAGTCCTTTAAAGAATCCTCTTTTAAAAGGACGATGTTTTTATGCTGGGCGTAGATATCGAATAGAAGTTGGATAAAGGGTTTCATCTCTGTTTTTTCAGAAATGGGTAAAAAAATCGTATTTGGCTTGAGGAGACCAAATCCATAATTTCGGATGATCTGATCTTTTCCTATTGAGGGGTCTGCACACACATTGAGATGCAAATGGGAAGGGATTTTAAATCCCTGTAAATCCTTCTTCATATTTTCATACACCTCATTGAGCCCTTCACTTGTAGGTAAGTTGGCCCCAAAGGTGAGAAACCCTTTTTCTTGGTTCAGAGCGTGGGAGAAGAAAGCGAGGTTTTTCTGAATGGTCGGATTGTCAAAAAGCGTTAGAATATGGGGTCTCCAGCTTTTAGCACTCGCCTCTAAATTGCTGAGTTTTACCGTCCCTTTATGAACAAAGAAAGAGAAAATACTGTGTTTTAAATCGCCCCAGTTCCCTTTGATTTTTCTCTTAGCTGTCCAAAAACAAAAAAGAGAAACAAGGGCAATCGCAAAAAAGGCAAAGCCTGCATTGATCATAAACATCGCGATTAAGCACCCAATAGCTCCTGTTAAAGAGATGAGCCAGTGGATACGGAGAGTAGGTCTCCAGCTTGGATTTTTCATGAAGGATTCAAAAAAAGCGATGAAATTGAGGAGTCCGTAAGAGATTAAGCACGACATAGTGAGCATCGGGATCAGTTGATCAATTTCGGCTCCCAGCATCAAGATCAGACTCAGCGTGAAAACCAATAGAGTCGCAACCCTTGGTTGGTTTGTAGGGCCAAAACCTTTAGAGAGGAATTTAGGGAGAATCCCATCTTTGGCTACGGCTTGCATCACTCTAGGCCCCCCTAAAATCGTCCCTAAAGCGCTTGATAAGGTAGCCGCCCAGATTCCGATGATGATCAGATAACCGACCTTCGAAATATAATAGAGGATGAAAGGATAGGATCTTAAAAGCTCGGGAGAGACGAGTTTTGAAAGGAATAGTGCAATACTTAGGTAAATCGTATAGACAAGAGCAACGGCTCCTAGAGTGCCGATGGGGATGGAGCGGGCCGGATTCTTCAAGTCTCCAGACATAGCCATCCCACTCTCAATCCCTGTCATTGCAGGGAAAAACATCGCAAAGGCTCCCCAGAACGTTAGCGTAGCAGGTTCCGATCGATCTAAGAGGGTGCTTGGGGGCTCTCCGCTTCCCAAAAAAATAGCTCCAATCGAGGTGGCTAAAGCGATAAAAATAAAAATCTGTGTTTTTAGTGCAAAATCGGTGGAGATATACGAAATTAAAACAAGTGTCACTAAGGTAGCCACTTTGAGGAGGGGTAAAGAGAGGGAAGGGAAAAACTCGCAAAGAGAGAGGGAAAATCCGGTAACGCAAAGTGAGATGGAACAAAGCTGTGAAATACAGCTTAAAATTCCGAGA
>CAYWDE010000066.1:0-6135 GCA_964456885.1 uncultured bacterium
TCTGTACTTTTTTGGGAAGTAGAATCGTCTGTTTTTTGATCTCTTTCCCAAGTTGCCGCTCTGTCGATACAGAGAGGTTGCTGAACTTGAGCAAGGTGAAGTGGTTTGCCGCAGCAAAAGCGCGGATCCGGCTGAGGTGGTAAAGCCAGATGACGGGAGGTGGCGGAGGTCCAAAACGGTCTTTCATCTCTGTGAGGAGATCGTCGATCTCTTGGCCCGTAGCGGCTTCTCCGAGGCGGTGATAGATCTCCATCCGGAGAGAGACCTCATTGATATACTCTTCAGGCAGACGGGCGTCGAAGCTAAATTCCATCTTCGTCTCGTTGAACGTGATTGGGATCTGCTTTTTCAGAGCGTCAATGGCCCGTTTGAGCATTTTGCAATAGAGGTGGAATCCGACAGCGGAGACTTGTCCCGATTGTTGGATCCCGAGGATATCTCCCGCTCCCCGGATTTCGAGATCTCTCATCGCAATTTTCATTCCCCCTCCATAACCGCCCGCCTCTACAAGTGCATTGAGCCGTTTGCGGGCATGCTCAGAGAGTCTCACATTTTTTGGAATGAGGAAATAGGCATAGGCGGCCCGGTTCCAGCGGCCAACGCGTCCTCGGAGTTGATATAGGTCTGCGAGGCCATAGGTGTCGGCCCGTTCAATAAGGATCGTATTGGCATTGGAGATATCGATCCCGTTCTCGATGATAGTGGTGGCGAGGAGGAGGTTAAGCTCCCCTTGTTTAAAACGGTGAAATACATCGTCTACAGCGTCTGGATCCATCTGTCCGTGGACAACGCCAACTTTAGCCGAGGGGACGATTTTCTGAAGTTGATCCGCTCTTGTGTAGATCGACTCGACCCGATTGTGGATGTAGAAGGCTTGGCCTCCGCGCGCCAGTTCCCGGAGGAGCGCATTTTGGATCAGTTCCGAGTCTGTTTCGGCGATGATCGTTTTGATCGGAAGGCGATCTTGTGGCGGGGTATTGATGACAGACATATCGCGAGCTTGAACAAGCGACATATAGAGGGTGCGGGGGATCGGAGTGGCGGAGAGGGTGAGGCAATCTGCGTTCGCTTTAAAGTGTTTGAGGTGCTCTTTCGCTTTTACCCCAAAGCGCTGCTCTTCATCGATGATGATGAGGCCAAGATTTTTAAAGTGGACATCTGCAGAGAGTAGGCGATGAGTTCCTACAAGGATATCGATCTCCCCCTTTCTCACTTTTTCCAGGGCCTCTTTCACCTCTTTCGGTGATTGAAAACGGGAGACGATTCCGATCTGGATCGGAAAGCCGCTCATCCGTTTGACAAAGGTTTCAAAATGTTGCACAGCTAAAACGGTGGTGGGGACAAGGACAGCGACTTGCCTTTTCCCATCGATGGCTGCTTTAAAGGCGGCCCGCATCGCCACTTCTGTCTTCCCATAACCTACGTCGCCGCAGATCAGCCGGTCCATCGGTTTATCGGAGATCATATCTTTTTTCAGCGCTTCAATCGCGAGGAGTTGATCTTGCGTTTCGGTATAGGGGAAATCCCTTTCGAATTGTCTCATCAATTCGCTATCAGGTGGATAGCGGAAGCCTCCTTGCACAGCTCTCTCTGCATAGAGCTGTAAGAGCTCATTTGCGTAGCCGACGATCTGTGCTTGGGCGCTGGCGCGGGTATTTTGCCATTTTTTACTGCCGAGCTGACTTAAGCTAGGAGGCTCTTCTTTGGCCCCTATATAGCGGGAGACGAGGTGGGATTGGGAGAGGGGGACGAAGAGTTTGCTGCTCTCTGCATATTGCAGAGTGAGGAATTCGGTCTCTTTTCCTAAATGGTTCACCTGTTTCTCAAGGCCGAGGTATTTCCCGATCCCGCTATGGTAGTGGACGACGAGATCTCCAGGGGTGAGCTCATGGAATTCGGCTGCGGGTGTGTGGTAGGTGCTTCTCCATTTTTGACGCCGGATGTGGGATCTTTGGGTGAGTTCCACATTGGGGACAACAACGAGTTTGTCTAAACAGTAGCCCGATGTGAGATACCCCCTCTCCCAACGGGTATTTTGGGGAAGGGTGATCGAGGAGAGCTGCTTTTTCACCTCCTCTTCCTCCGTATCGTTCATGTTGAGGAAAAGGAAACTAAAACTCGGATCGGGAGATTGCTCTGGATCGAAGCAGTCCTCTACCCGGTAAAATCGGTGTTTGAACTGTTTGGCTTGAAAGGGGTGCCCAAACATCTCAAACTTTTCTTCGAGATGGAATCCGGTACAGAAAATATGTTGGTATTTATCAAACCGTCTTAATAGATCGTCAAAATTGTAAAAAAAGAGCGATTTAGCGGCAGGGAGCGATTTGATCCCTACATACGTATCTTCAATAGCGAGGAGATCGTCCCAAAAAATGATCGGGTCATCCAGGTAATCGGCGATGTTAACGAGCCTTTTTGCCTGTTGGAGAAGAGGCATCTCTTTGGCAGGGCATAGGAAGATCTCTTTCGCCTTGCCGATCGATTTTTGCCCTACTGGATCAAAGGTCCGAATCTCTTCGATCTCATCGCCGAAAAATTCGATTCGGAATGGATCGCTCGAGGCGACAGGGAATAGATCGAGGATCCCCCCTCGAATGGCAAATTCCCCTTTATCGGAGACGACAGGACGTTGCGTATATCCGAGAGAGGTGAGAAATTCGGGTAGCTTGTCAAAAGGGACTTTCGACCCCTTTTTCCAACGGTGTAGAAGGGGGGCGAGGGTCTCTTTAGGGATCACTTTTTGGAGTAGAGAGGAGAGGGGGCAGAGGAGGATCGTTGGCCCCTTTTTCGAAATGAGGGAGTCGAGCGCTTCAAACCGTTTTCCAATGATATCTGGGCTTGGGGGGATCTCTTCGCCGGGAAGTGTTTCCCAAGCGGGGAATTCGACCGCTTTTTCTGGGCAAAAATAGAGGAGGTTGTCAAAGAGTTGGTCTTCGCGTGTTCCTCCTGTGATGAGCAAGACGGACCGTTTTTTAACCGCTTCGCTGGCGAGAAGGGCTTTGGGAGTTTCCCAGAGCCCCTCAACTAGAATTGAGTGGTCAGGAAGCATTTTTTAAAATGGCCCGGATCTTCTCGAGCGCTTTAGGGAGACCCTGAGGATCTTTACCGCCCGCTTGAGCTAAATTTTGTTTGCCGCCGCCGCCGCCCTGAATAAGGGGGGCCACCTCTTTGATCATCCCAACCGCATTGATCTGTTTAGCGACGAGATCGGGGCTCACAGCGATCAAGAGCTGGCACCGTTCTCCTGCCGTTGAACCGAGTGCGACTACGCCCGATTTGAGCTGGTGGATCAGATCGTTTGCAAACTCGCTGATCTCCTCTGCATCGATCGACACCTCCATCGCGATGAGGGGGATCGACCCCGCTTTTTCTTTATGGGCGAGACATTTTTCTAAAAGTTGTTTCAGCTCCCCTTTTTTATAGGCTTTGAGCTCTTGAGCGAGGAGTTTGTTCTCTTCGAGGAGAGCTTCCACTTTTTCAGGGATCATCTGAACAGGAGCTTTCAATTGAACGGATAAATTTTGGATGAGATCTTCCTCTTGTTCAACCCACAGTTCGGCATGGCGGCCGGTGACCGCCTCAATTCTCCTGACACCTGCTGCGATGCTGCTCTCTTTGGTTATTTTAAAGAGGCCAATGGTGCCTACTCTACTTGTATGGGTCCCTCCGCAGAGCTCCTTGGAGAAATCGATGTCGATTACGCGGACTTTGTCCCCATATTTTTCCCCAAAGAATTGTTTGATATCGGCCCGTTTCTGTGCTTCGTCGTATTTCAATTCATAGACGGAGACCGGTTGATCGGTCCGGATCTTTTCATTGACGAGGTTCTCTATTTGGCGGATCTCGACCGAACTTATCGCTTTATGGTGGCTGAAATCGAACCGGAGCCTCTTCTCATCGACCAAAGAGCCCGCTTGCTTGATGTGGCCCCCTAAAACTTTTTGCAGAGCCCAGTGGAGCAGGTGAGTCGCTGTGTGGTTGTTTTGGATCTCTTGGCGTCTCATCGAATCGATCGCTGCGTGGACTTTCTGATTTTTACGCAAAGTGCCAGAGCCCATTTTCCCTAGGTGGGCGATCACCCCCGGGAAAGGGGCTGTGCAATCGTAAACTTGGAAATTGCCGATGGTTCCTGTGTCGCCAACTTGGCCCCCCATTTCAGCGTAAAAAGGGGTCGTATCTAGGATGATCAGCCCCTCTTGCCCCTCTTCAATCTGATCGGTGAATGTGTTTCCGATCACAATCCCGAGTACATGGGCTTCAAGGGCCGTTTTTTGGTAACCATCGAAATGGGATGGCTTATGTGTTTTTGTGAATTCGCTGAAGAAGTTTTGGTCGAACGATTGGGCCGCTGTCTTGTGGGCTTTGCGCGATTTTTCCTTCGCCTCTTCTTCCAGCTGTTCATAGCGGGACAGATCGACAGAGAGGTGTTCATCTTTCGCGATCAAGAGGACCTCTTCGAGAGGGAATCCGTAGGTGTCTTTCAGCTTAAATGCATCTTCTCCGCTGATTTTCTTTTTTTCTTTAGAACGGTCGATCACTTGACAGAGGAGCTGTCCGCCTCGGGTGAGGGTCCGGATAAAGGCCTCCTCTTCGAGGGTCAAAATCTCTTCAATCCGGGCTCTAGCATTTTTCAGCTCAGGGAAGTCGTCTCCCATCAGAGAGAGGAGGCGGGGAAACACTTGGGCTAAAAAGGGTTTTTGAAGTCCGAGCATCCTTCCATACCGGACAGCCCTGCGTAGAATTTTTCTCAGGACATAGCCCCGGTCGGTATTACTCGGCTGCACTCCGTCTGCAATCGCGAAGGAGAGGCTCCTGATGTGGTCGGCAATCACATGGAAGGGGGCTTCCCCTCCATATTTCTTGTGAGAGATCTCCTCCACCTGAGAGATGAGGGAGCGGAGAATGTCTGTCTGGTAAACATCATTGACTCCCATCTGCAGGGAAACGACCCGCTCGAGGCCCGATCCTGTATCGATCGATTGCTTGGGTAGAGGAGACATATGGCCTGAACCGTCTTTTGAAAATTGCATAAAGACCAGATTCCAGAACTCTAAGTAGCGCTCTCCTGAGAGATCCTCTTTGGGGCTTTTTGCATCTCCATAGATAGTCCCCCTGTCAAAAAGTAATTCGGAGCAGGGGCCGCAGGGGCCTGTATCGCCCATGGCCCAAAAATTGTCCTTCTCTCCCAGTCTGACAATCCGATTCGGAGAGATATGTTTTTCCCAGAGGGCGAACGCCTCATCGTCTTCTTTATAGACAGAGACCCAGATCTTTTCTGGATCGAAACCGAAGACGTTGGTAGTGACGTCCCAGGCGAATTGGATCGCCTCTTTTTTAAAATAATCGCCAAAGGAGAAATTTCCGAGCATTTCGAAGAAAGTGAGGTGGCGCGAGGTGTGGCCTACGTTTTCCAAGTCGTTGTGTTTGCCGCCGACACGAATACATTTTTGGGTAGTCGCTGCCCTTGTATAATCTCTTTTTGAGTGGCCTAAGAAAACGTCTTTAAATTGGTTCATCCCGGCGTTGATGAAAAGGAGGGTCGGGTCGTCATGGGGAACGACAGGAGAAGAGGGGACAATCGTGTGGCCGTGGGTCTTAAAGTAGTTTAAAAAAGCGCGTCGGATCTTTTGTGAAAGCATAGAGTCCTTAAGGAAGTTGGGAATAATCTTAAGGCGAAAGGGGAGAAAAGTCAACGAGAGGAGAGAAATTATTCTCCCGTCTGTTCGGCTATACGATAGTCGGGATGAACTCCTTTCCGGATCTCTTCAATCTCTTTCAGTCCCAAAGTTGTTAATTCTTTCCCATGGTCATTGAAACCTCTATACCAAAGAGTTTTTTGACCCTCATCGTCGATAATTTCCACCCCTACTAAAACTTTTTCTTTGAAAGGGGGGTTTTGGGAGATAATTTTCATAGCAATGAACTTGTTACTGAAGTCGTCGATACCTCTCATAACTGGCTCTTTTAAAGATTTTGGGGTCAGCCGAGACTGACCGATCTTTCTGGAGAGAGAGGGGATTTTACCCCACTCTTCCTCTCCGCTAAAGGCTCCGATCATCAGCTTCATATCGGTGATCCGTTGGAGCGATGAGTGAGTGGGAGTCGCTTCTATCGTCGGCTCTTCTGTTTCCTCAT
>CAYWDE010000066.1:6145-8580 GCA_964456885.1 uncultured bacterium
AGACTTTTCCCTCTTCATCAGCAGCTTCTTTGTCGGGGTCTATATTCTTGAGTTCTCTCGCAGCCCAAACGAGAGAAAGGAGAGTAAGAGTGGGCGGAACAAGGGTGGGATGCCCAGATAAAAATCCGAGGGTTAATAGAGCCAAAGCTGCGAGGGCGATAGCGCCAATTTTTTGGAAATTCGGGACCTCATCATTCCGGATCCAGCGGACAAATTTACCCATCCAATTTGGCTCGGGAGAAAGGGGAGTGAAAGGTGTTAGTTGAGAATGGGGTTGGATGGCTTTCATAATCCCTCTAAGTTTGGGTTTCTATCATATAAGTAGGGTGACGTCCCTCTTTTATTGCCTTTAGTTCATCTAAAATCTCTTCTTGATCGATGACCACCCATTTTTTATCAACCCCTCTATACCAAAAAAGCCCATTTTTAGTTTCTATCCCTATTAAGACTTTTTGATCTTCCCGATTTCCGCGTGAATGGGCTTTCATAGCGATAAACGTCTCTCCCGTTTCTTTGTCTACTCCTGTCATCACAGAAGCTGTTAAATCGCCCGGTTCAAGCTTATCGAGTTCGATTAAAGAGGGAAACTCCGAAAGGGAAAACTCCCCAATAGGGTTTGCTGTAAAAGCCTCAATTATAAAATCGATTGTAATTGCCCTTTCTTTTTTTCGGAGAAAATCTTCAGCAAAAGGGTCTGCCACCCCTTTAGATTCCAACTCTGCCCGTTGGTTAGCTCTAAGGAGTTCTAATTCTGCTTTGTTGGTTTCGTGAGCTGCCCAACCCGAAGATAGGAGCGCAACAGTTGTAAATGTGGAGAGTGGATACCCAATTAAAAATCCGAAGGTAAGGGTGGCGAATGCGGCAACTGCTATGGCGCCAATTTTTTGGAGAGTAGGGATCTCCTTGTTTTGAATCCAACGGACAAATTTCCCCATGAAATTGGGTTCAATAGGCACTTCTTGGTGAGTTCTATGTTGTGAGATGGGATGGATAGGATTCATGAATACCTTTTTCAGTTTGTGTTTCGGCGTCTTGGCGTTGAACTACCGGTTTTTGGGAGATCCCTGATGCGACAAAAGTGGTCAGTAGGGCAGTTGTTAAGAGAAAAAACGGGGTTCCCACTAAACAAGCGAGGGTCAAAGTGCTGAAAGCGGCAATCAATGTTAATGCGATTTTCGAAATTGTATGGATCGCTGGAGTCCCTTTGGCTTGAATCCATCTTCCCGTTAGCCCTATAAAATGGGCGGTAGGAAATAGATTGAGAGGGTCGGATTGAGTGGGAGAAATGCCTGTCATAAATCCTCTTGTGTAGCCATTACGTAGTGGAGATGTTTTCCCTCTCTAAGGAGGCGTATTTCATTGAGTGAGTGAGGAGTTATATTATCGGAAAGATCTGAAAGATTTGTATATTGCCACTGACTCTCATTTTGAAACTTGAAGACATACACAATCCGATTTTGGCTTGTTTCTTTGTGTCTCACTTTCATCGCGATAAATTGGACTGTAGATTTGGGAGAATTTTTCATCATCGGGTGTGTCAGTCGTTCTGGTTTTGAGCTCAGCGTAAAAATCTCATTTCTGTGATCTAGGGGGAGTGTAGGAAATCTGACATAACTTAAATGGCCTCCAAAAGCCTCTTTTATATCATCAGGGACGCTTTGGAGATGGACGTCGACAAGAGGGATATATTCTTTTTCTTCAGTTGGGTCTAAATAGATTTCTTCTTTTAACATAGGTTGAGAAGGTGAACCTAAAGTAGCTACTTCTGAAAACCCAAAGTTTTGTAATTCTCCCTTAGGAATCTCGTCTTGGTCTTTTAATATAATTTCTTCTGCCTCCCGGTGTCCCGGGGCAACGGAAATAAGGGTCACACTTCCAAAAAAGAGGAGGGGCTTTCCAGAGAGGAATCCGATGGTCAAGATAAAAATAGCTGCAGATTCAATAAACCAAATTTTTTTAAGATTTGAAATTTCGTTGCTTTGGAGCCAATCGACTACCCTGTTTATTAAGTTGGATCTTTTCCCCCTCTCAACAGGAGATGGGGGATAAATGATTGGAGCTGATCGAATAGGAGAAGAGGTCATGAAAACTCTTAGGGGCTGTTCTGAAAATTTATTTTTTAAAACACCTTGAAAATTTAAAGGGAAGAGTATGCCATTTTTTTTGCTTCTTGTAAATCTAAGAGCAGAAGTCAAAAATTAATTATAATTAATGGGCTAACTGATATTCGGGATGTTCCCCATTTAATAGCTGGCGTAATTCTACAAGGTTTTCTGCTTTTTCAACTTTTCCCCAGCTTCCCTTTAGATTTTTGTAGTCGTAAGGGGGCTGAGAGCGGATTACAAGTACGCAGGCCGCCTCATTTTGAGGAGCTGTTTTCGATCTCACTTTTATGAGAAGAGGGGTTCTTCCGGCGATAGTTTCCCCTTTTGAAA
>CAYWDE010000067.1:0-8560 GCA_964456885.1 uncultured bacterium
ATAAGAGGAGGGTGTTGAGGGGATGGCTGAAGAGGCTGTATAAGAGGGGTAGACACCTTGGGTAGACGAAAGGTCGAAATAGGGGGAGGGTGTTGAGGGGATGGCTGAAGGGGCTGTATAAGAGGAGTAGATACCCTGGATAGACGAAAGATCAAGACAGAAGGGTGTTGTAGAGTTTGACATTTTAATCCTTATTTAATTTTATTTTTTATTAATTTTATATAAAAAATCAATTATTTTAAACTAAACTTATTTTTTAATTAAATTAATATATATTTATTGAATTGCCAATCATCAAAGAAAATAAAGAAATAAATTGAAAAGGGGTATACCGCTCGTGATTCAAGAATCGGCTTTTGGGCGGGATTGAAAGCTGTCTCAAATCAATTACTGAGTTTGGAGAAAAGCTCTATAAGCTTTGGTGTAGTTTGAGAGGGTATCCATCCGGGCTCCAAACATATTGGCAAACTGTTCGTAGACGGTGAATTTCCCATGGATCTGCTCCCGCCCCTCATTGAGGGGTGCTCTGAAAAGGGGAAAGCCTGCAATCTTATAGAACTCCTCTTCAGTGAGGGGGCTTGAGTTATTTAAACTTCTAAAGAAAAGCATCAGAGCTGAAAAATAGACGGGCCCCCGGTCAAAGCACTGTTTGCAGGCGGTCGCAATATAGATGGCTCTCATATCTTCATCGATCGTCTCATCTTCGACGACGTGTTTGAGGCTCTCTAAATAGTTGATCATGATCCCCATCGCCATCATCGTGTCGACAGCGACTAAAGCGGCATGTCTTCCCGATTTATGAGTTAAGTCTATATCGAGATGGGAGAGGAGAGACTTAGTGAGGCGGCACGCCTCTTTGATTTGAGGATCGGAGAGGAATTTTTGGGGAATCAAGACTCCGTTATCTGTTTTTGGGCAATCTAGGGTGCGGCATCCTGCAAGAAGAGCTTTTTCATATTTGTCGATCAATGGATCTAATTCAGAGGCCTCTAGATACCCTTGCTTCTCTTTGGTCGCAAATCCCCAAACGATATGCTCTAAATGGCCCTCTGATTCCTTAGAGGCATTCTCCATTTTTTTGATCCATGCATGTTCAGGAGCTTTTGCTGTATCCATGATGTTGTAGCGGAGCTCATGACCTTCTTTCAGAAAGATTTTATGGTAGACAGGGTCGTTGAAGGGTGTGGGGCCTGCCATAAAGCGGGCTTTGATCTTTTTCCGATCTTGAGTTGTGTAGTCGAACTGATGAACTGTATAGGTGGGGTTCGATAGGTGGCTATCATATTTTTTATGGAGCCACTCCCCTTCGCAGGAGTGGAACCAAGCAAAAGGATGGGAAATAGCCCACAAGAAATTGTGTTTAAAAGAGGGTTTTTTCCGGTACTCTACTAAAGCTTCCCCTGTTTTCCCGATTGAAAATCCAGCTCCTTGATCTGGCTTTACCGATCCGAGCTCTTCTTTAGCGTGTTGAATCAATAGATTGGATACATCGGCAGAGCGGAATTTTGCGGCGATCAATTTGAGAAAATTAACGGCTGGATAGTCGGTTGGTTCTAAATCTCGGAACACTTTGATAAAGGTGGGATCTTTGGCGAGTCTTTGAAATTGTTTATAAAGGGTCTCTACTGCGTCAGCTTGGGTCGGTTTTAATTTTGCAACAGCCTCTCTTAGCTTGGCCACTTTAGAGAAGAAATAGGTCTCCTCTTTTGTTGGATTAGGGAGTGTCTGTAAAAGGGGCACTTCAGCGGCTTTCAGTCTCCATTTCTCATTCCCAGATAACCCACATTTTAAGGCTGATTGTAGGCGGGCTACTCGGAGAGTTTCAATCCCTTGCTTCACATTCGCTTTCTTCATCTCTGAACAGCGGCTGATGAGGGTCGGTAACCCAAGAGTGAGGAGATTGCCAAGGAGGGTTCCCGTAAAGACAAAAGCGGCTATCAAAATTTTTTTGAATAATTGAACGGTGAGCTCCCAACGACCTGCAGGAATCGTAGAGAAGCGGCGAGGACGCCCTTCAGGAATTCTTTGCTCTAAAGTAGAATGGGAAGAAATTCTTTGAGAAAACGACACAATATCCCCAGTAGTTAGGAAAATATTATATCATAATTAGAAATTAATTAGGTTGAGAGCTCTGTTAATGGGATACTTCCATCGCATCGATGGCAAAGTTGCAGCCCCGCTCTGTGAGGTAAACTGTTGTATCGTCTGCTTTTTTTAAGAAATTCGCCTGTGCCAAATGTTTAATAATATTTTTAATGGCCGTCTCTTTTTGGCCGAGAGATTTGGCGATACCTCTATAGTCGATCATCGCATGGGGATCGCCGCCAGCCATTGCCGTCTCATAGAGCTTGATCAGGAAACGTTCGTCAGGGGTGCTTTTGGACTTCATTTTTTCTTTAACCTCGCTCCTTGGGGGGTGTCTTCAATCATATAACCTCGTGCGTGGATCGCGTCGCGCATCTGATCGCTCAGGGTCCAGTTTTTTTCTTTGCGGGCCGATTCCCTCTGTTCAAGGAAGCCGAGGAGATCTTGAGGGACCTCTTCATTTTTTTTGTCGACAGGGAGAACTGAGAGGACTTGATCCCACTCAGTTAAAAGCTGTAGCGCCCCTTTTGCTTCTTGACGACCTAATTTTCCTTCATCGGAGAGGATATTGAGCTCCCTGAGGAGGTCAAAAAGGGCAGCAAGGGCTGCAGATACGTTTAAATCGTCTGCAAAGGCTCCTTTGAAGCGGAGATCGGCTCGGGCGACTGCCCCTGAACTTGGATGCTCTTCGTGGATAGAGCGGAGGCGGAGGATCAGCTCTTCGACCCGTTTAAGGCTTGCTCTAGCCCCATCAAGGCCTGAGAAGGTGAAATTGAGCTGGGTCCGGTAGTGGGTGGAGAGGAGGAGGTAGCGCACTTCAGATCCGGTGAATCCTTTCTTGAAGAGGTCTCGGAGAGTGTAGAAATTGCCGAGGCTTTTTGACATCTTTTTATGGTCGACGAGGAGATGTTCCACATGGACCCAATGGCGAACAAACCGGTGGCCTGAGCAACACTCTGACTGAGCGATCTCATTTTCATGGTGGGGAAACATATTATCTACTCCGCCGCAATGGATATCGATCGTCTCTCCCAAGATTTTAGTCGCCATGGCAGAACACTCAATATGCCAGCCGGGACGCCCCTTACCAAAAGGACTTTCCCAATAGATTTCTCCATCTCGCTCCGGATCGTAGGCTTTCCAGAGGACGAAATCGGCAATATTGTCTTTGTCGTACTCATCGGCTTCATTGTCCCCTGAAGCACTCACTTTGAGTTCAGAGAAATTGAGGTGAGAAAGTTTTCCGTAACTGGGGAATTTCTGAATAGAGAAATAGACGCTCCCGTTCGGGCTTTTATAGGCGAACCCTTTTTTCATCAACTTCTCGATCATCTCGATCATCTCGGGGATGTAATCGGTAGCTGCCGGATAGTGCTCCACTCTTTCAATATGGAGCGCATCGAGATCTTCAAAAAAAGCGATCCTAAAGGGTTCTGTATACTCTTTAAGGGGGACTTTTTTTCGGATCGCGCCACGGATCGTTTTATCATCGATGTCGGTGATATTCATCGCCTGCTCCACCTCCATCCCGAAATAGCGGAGAGCTTTTCTCAAAAGGTCTTCAAAGACGTAGGTGCGGAAATTCCCGATATGGGCAAAGTCGTAAATGGTGGGGCCGCAAGTGTACATCTTGATTTTGCTAGAAGCACTTCGGATCTCTTCTTTTTCGCGTGTTTCAGTATTGTATAGTTTTAGCATAGACTCTGTAGATTTCGGTAGTCGGTTTTCCCCGCTCCCATGATGGGGATCGCTTCAATCTGTTTAACGGAGGAGATTTTGACGAGATTGCTGAATCCCGCTTGCTGAAGGATCTGATTAGCCTCCTCTTTTTCGATCGGAATAATGGCAAAGAGGATCAGACGAGGTTTCCCCGCCTCTTTTTCATCTGCGCAAATCGCGATCGATGGGACATCTGGAGAGATCCGTTTTTCTTTAATTAAAGCCTGAGTGATCACCTCTTCGATCCCACCAAGGCTGATCATCTCTCCGCCGATTTTCGTGAATCTCTTCAATCTTCCCGATAGAGAGAGGGTATCGTCTGGATCTAAGTGACCTAAATCCCCTGTCCTATACCATTTTTTCCCATCGATTTCGATGAAAGGGTTATTCCGGGGAGTCTCCAGATAGCCATGAAAAACACTGGGACCTCGGACACAGATTTCCCCATCAGAACCTTTGGGGAGTACTTTCAGGGTCTCTGGATGGATAGTGACCAATTCAATATCGGGTAGAAGACGTCCGACCCCTTTCGGTGGCAAATTGGCCCGATTCATGCTAAGAACGGGGGAACATTCTGTAATTCCATACCCTTCAAGGAGCCTTCCATTTGTCCGCAACTTTTTAACCCGATCGAAAAGCTCTTGGGGCGCTTTTTCTGCTCCTGAGACGAAATATCGAACTGTTTGGAGCTGTTCCGGTTTTGCTGCAGAAAATAATCCTTTTAAGAAGGTTGGAGCACCACAAAAGAAAGAGATTTTCCATCGGTTTACCCCTTCAGCAAGGGCAAAGCTATCTGTCGGATCTGGGTAAAAGGCGACTCTAAGACCAGATAAAATCGGAAGAAGCCCTGCGACAGAAAAGCCGAATGAGTGGAAAGGGGGTAGAATCCCATACATCACATCGTCTGCATGTAGATCGATACATTGGACAGTAGCCCTCTCATTTGAAATGATGTTTTTGTGCGACAAAGGGACAGCTTTAGGTAAAGATTCGGTGCCGCTAGTAAAGAGGATCACTGCTGGGGCATCTTCATCGATTTTATTGATATCCATCGCCTCAAGAACATGTTTTACTGAACACTTAGTCAAAAAGAGGCCGCGGAGCTTTATTTTAAGGGTAAGTTTCTTCCGAATCTCTTCTAGCGGGACGAGCTGATCCAAGCAGGCGCCGAATTCGCAAGGCGATCTAAGAATTTAAGAGAGGTGATAATCTGTGTTGCACCGCTAATCCGCATCATCTCTTCGAGATAGCGGGATCCGAGTGTCCAATTCAACATAACCGGCGTTTTCCCAGCGATCTGTAGAGCGAGGATCACAATATAGGCGGCAGTGGAGGCTGGAAGCATGACAGCTACACGGGAATCTTCCCCTTTTTGAAAATATTGGGCTAAAACTAGGGCCGCTTTTTTGAGTCTATTGTAAGAAGCGACACCCATCACATCATCACCGCAAGCAGGGGAATTTCCCATCCGTTCACAAACGTTAAGAAAAGCCTCTGGAATGGTTTTCCCAAGGGGAGGAGTTGGTTCTAGACGCCCCTTTTCTTGAGGCCATGTGAAAGTGGAGTAGGTCGCTTTGCCCGTTTTCGTCCCTTTCCCCTCTTCTGCAATTTCTAAAATCGTCCCGACCGTCTCCAAGTCTTCTGGATGGAGCTCATCGAGATCAAAATTTTTCGTTAAATAAGTGATGAGCTCTGCGATGTTTAGAGAATCCATACCAAGGTCAAACGCCAAACTCATATCGGGTTCGACCTTCAGCTCAGGCTTTTCAAGAATCCGTCGAATCTCATTGTAAATTTTTCTCCGTGTCTCCTCTGAGACATCTTCCACGTTCGCGTTCGAAATATGTTTGTGAGTGGAAGAAGGGACTGTTGGGACCTCTTCGCGCCATCTACTGTAGGAGACCAGTTTCAGAGGTTCATTCTGATGAATATTTCCTTGTGCGTCTGGATAACGATTGTACCAATTTTCTAAAAACCGGTTCAATTCAATCCGACTCGGGTTTTCTCTGGGCATAGCTTTCGGATTTGCCTCTATCTCAATGAGGACATCTCTTCTTGGCGCAAAGAAAATCAAATTTTTGAGGATCGATTTTAAGCCGTGGATAAAAATAGGTCCTAAATCGTGGTTCCCCCTTTTCGTAAAAGCTCTAGAAAAACTGCTTCCCCAAAGTCCCGTTGTTCGGATCAAAACAACGTTAGCTTGAGGACACTCTTTAAGGAGCTCATGCGCTCCTGAAGCTCCTCCAAGTAACTCTTTTGATGAAGTTTTCAACCGGCCGGCCGGATAGACGAGAAAGTTTTCCCCTTTCTTGAGCCCTTCAGCAATCTCTTGGATCGCTTTCCCCGCCTTTTTTGCCTTATATTCGTTCACACCTGTCAGGATCGGATCGATATAAGCGGGGTGGTTTGGCATGAAAAGAATCCCCTGCTTCCGGTTCAGCTGTTCTGGGGAGAGGTTTTCAAGCCCCCTCACTTCGATCCGGTAGCGGAGCTTCAACAGAAGCCGCACAATAGAGGTAATGATCATCCAAAAAAAGGTCGACATAGCCTCTATTTAACCCCTTCTAATCTGTTTTCTTCCACTCTTTTTTTTTCTTACACAAACCGCTCACCCTTAATTTTTTACAGATCCAAAAAACAGTAAAATAAACATATCACATGAACCACTAGACACTTTAAGGCGCATATTGTATAACAAAAATTTCACTTAACCTCTGAGAGGGAGCTCATGAAAATATCAGGCAATTCATCTAATGAAGGGATCAATCCGAAGATCGAAAACAGAGGAGATGTCTCAAGAGAGTGTCTAGAAACAAGCGAAGTGATCAACACCCTTGTCGTCCCCCGTTTAATCAAACCTAATGAGAAAAATGGGATCAAACTCATCCATGCTACTGGTAAAAAAGGGGGTAAAGGGGTCTTTAAAGGCGTTAAAGCGAAAGTGCTCCCTTCTGCAGGAGATGCTCATCTTGCTGCCCTAAAAGTGTTTCGGAATGCGACCCACAAGAACGGTTATACAGGGGAAAAGAAGCCCCACCGTAAATAATGCTATAGATCAGATTACCGGAGCACGAATTCAGGGATATAATCGAGATGCGGGGAACTGTTCTCTATTTTATATAACGGATCAATATCTATTTTCAATCCTTGGGCGAGCTTCACAAGCATCTCCTCTGCATCGAATGCATTCGGAATGTGGACCGCTTTAGACCTCTCAAAATAGAGACCAAGAGGTCTATCTGGGATCGATTTATTCCAAGAGAGGAGCAGCTCGTTCCGATTTTTATACTTCCCTTCAGTAACCGTTTTTTTGATCTCCCTTTTTTTAATGAGAGTCATATCCATTGAGGGGGCTATTCCCCAATCCAATTCCCCCATCTCTATATCCCAAGCATAAACTCCTCCTCCCAAGGGTTGACTCGCGGGGAGAGGCTGAGGAAGACTCGAAAGAGAGCTATAATTGATATGCCTTCCAAAGTGGAGATAAAAGCCGTAGGCCCCTGTCTTCTCGATCTGATCCATACATAATTTCAAATCGACAAAGTCTTTGACGATTAGATCATCCCCCCCTAAGAGGAGATACTCCGAAGGAGAGAGGAAGACTATTTTTTCGAGCTTCGATTTAAAATCGTCTTCAGACTGAGAGATAAACCGGACTGTTGGAAAAGCGTCTTTCACTTTTTCATAGCCTGCCGCAAAAGCTTGATTACTCGCTTGATAAAGAGCGGTGATCTGCTCAAAACCGGTTACGTATCGCTGCATCGATTCAAGGGAAGCATAGAGCTGTACAGGAGAGTCAGACGAGAAGATCACAACATCTGCCCGCTTGAGGGGAGAGGAGGTGGGAAAAGAGGTTAAAGGGGGATATTTAACAGGTTCTGCAAAAAGGGGCTCTCGGCGGATCGGTGGGGCTAAATTTAAAAAAGCGGCAGGTTCTTCCAATTTCCGGATCCTTCCTCCCGCAAGGTCGACAAGGGGTCCCAGATACGCTTCGGGACGAGATACAAAGTGCCCTTTAATGAACAGGTCGCTTAAGTGGAGCTGTTTAAAGAGGGCTGCATAATAGGAAGTTTGCATTTCAGCCCGGATCGCATAAGAGGGGTATTCGATCGCCTGGCCAAAAGTGAGCCAAACATCTGGATTTTGATAAGCCCGATTGAGCCTGTTTAAAACCATCGGCGAAGAGAGCCAATCTTTTGCATTGAGAGGGATGACGATTTCCCGATCGAGACACCCATCAATCACCCGATAGAGGCTCGCCACCTCTCCAATCCTTGACTCATTGCGGATCAGGATCACTTTTTCATCTTGATGATTATCCAAAATAAACTGCTTGGCCCGCTCCTCCGTTTGGTCGATCGATCCATCATCGACGACAATCACCCGGTAGTGGTCATAGTCTTGTTCAAAGATAGAGCGGAGAGCCCGTTCGCACCAGTGGACTTGGTTATAAGCATAAAGGACGATCACAAACGACTTATGTTCGGTGACTGGGTACTCTGTATCAGGATGAATATGGGAAAGGGAATGGGCTGCTTTCCCCCCTTTTTCAGGGGTTTTTCCAAACCAAAAACCGGCAACAGCACAGAGCAGAAGGAGGATCACTCTCCACATGGGATCACCTGAAGCGCTGTTAAGGGGGGATAAGGATCTAAAGAGCGGATGAACTTCTCACACCGGATTTGGAGCTCCCGCTCTTATTTATAAACCGCATTCCGGTTATTTACAGAGAGGACTTCTGGAATAAAATGGAAAT
>CAYWDE010000068.1:0-8418 GCA_964456885.1 uncultured bacterium
AATTCCCCGACCTCCCCTACGGTATTTTTTTCATTCGGGGGATGCATTTCATCGGCTTCAACATCCGCTTCAAAGACCTCGCTCGTGGCGGCGTCCGGACTGTGATTCCAGAAAAAATGGAGCAATACTTCCAAGAGAGAAATAATATCTTCTCCGAAGCCTACAACCTCGCCTACACCCAGCAAAAGAAAAATAAAGATATCCCCGAAGGTGGCGCCAAAACGGCGATCCTCCTCGAGCCCTTTGAGGTCTTTGCCGAAGAGGAAGAGATCTATAAAAAAGAGATGAAAGCCGACGGAATTGATCCGGCTCTTTGGGAAGAAAAACTCAAAATCTACCGGCGCGATCACCGACTCGACTACATCTATGCCTCCCAAAGCTCCTTCATCGAGAGCTTCATGACCCTCATCAATTGCGATGAAGATGGGACTCTCCGGACAAAATCGATCATCGACTATTGGAAACGGCCCGAATACATCTATCTAGGCCCCGATGAGAATATGTTTAACGATATGATCGTCTGGATCGCCCACTTCGCCGTCCAAAACAATTACAAGCCTGGCAGATCGTTCATGAGCAGCAAGCCTGGCGCAGGAATCAATCATAAAGAATATGGGGTCACCTCATACGGGGTGAACGTCTATCTCGAACAGATGCTCCTCGCTCTAGGCCTCGACCCGAAAAAAGATCGATTTACCCTTAAAATCTCGGGAGGTCCCGACGGAGACGTAGCCGGCAACGAGATCTGCAATCTTCGCAAATACTACCCCACCACAGCCAAAATCCTCGCCCTCACCGACGTATCGGGAACCATCTACGACCCGGAAGGGCTCGACCTTGCTGAAATGGAAAACCTCTTCCGCAAATCGCTCCCCATCCGCAACTATCCACCAGAAAAGCTCAATGAAGGGGGATTCCTTCTTGATGTGAAAACAAAGAAAGAGGAGAGCACCTCTTCGCAACAGACACTTCTCCACCGGAAAACCGATAAAAAGGTTGTGCAAGAGTGGATCTCAGGAAACGAGATGAACCAGCTCTATCGAAATAACGTCCACCAAGTGAAAACCGACATCTTTATTACTGGGGGCGGAAGACCCCGCACCCTCAATGAGACCAACTATTTCAGTTACCTTGATGAGACCGGAAAACCCACCTCTAAGGGGATCGTTGAAGGGGCCAACCTCTACCTCACTCCGGGCGCCCGGAAAGCCCTTGAAAAACTTGGCGTCCTCATTTTCAAAGACAGCTCCTGCAATAAAGGGGGGGTGATCTGCTCCTCGTTCGAAGTCCTTGCCAGCCTCTGCATGAGTGAAGAGGAATTTCTTAAAGAAAAACAAGAGTACATTCAAGAGGTGCTTGCTCAGATTGGGAAAGCGGCCCTGAACGAGGCGCGTCTGATCCTCTCGACCCACCAAGCTACAGGCCACTTCATGACCGAGATCTCCGACCAGATCTCCGACCGGATCAACCTTTTTAAATACCAGCTCCTCTCTTATCTAGAAAAAATCGACCTTAAAGACCAGGCGCTTATCAACTGCCTGATCCAATACTGCCCTCCCCTTCTTCAAAAGAGATATAAAAAAGGGATCCTCTCCATGCCAGAGATCCATAAAAAAGCGGTTATCTCCTGCTACTTAGCCTCCCACCTCGTCTATAAACGGGGCCTCGACTGGAGCCCCTCGATTGCCGATATTCTCCCCATGATCTCCCAAGACACAGAGATTGTGAGCTGAGAGGGTGTATCGTTGCTTTTGGGCCCAATTTCGTCTCTTTTGGCAGGGTGAATATTTTTCCACAAGAGGCGCAAAAGAACCAGAAAAACGACTGGCAACCAGTTTTAGCAAAGCTTCTAAATCACTTGCTTAAGAATCCCTTTTTGAAGATCCTCTCTCCCTTTTTTTAACCAAGGAGTTCTGATGAGTTCCCCAGCGACGGCGGCAACATACGGCGGCCAGCCTACCCATTTTGCAGTATTCCGAAATTTGGATGAAAGTGACGAAAAAAGAGAACCAATAAAAGCTGCAGCGGAGAGAACTTTCCTTTCTCTTTCCCCCATTCCAGAAGAGCGCCCCGCTTCTCCAAATATCTCCCCTTTGTCTCTAAATATTTTCGATGGCCATGTTAATCAAAACCTTCAGAACATTGGGGCAGATCCTCTCTCAGAAGAAGAATGGGCACAGATCAATGAAACGAGCTGGAGCGAACAAGGGGATGATGAAGCTCAAGATTCGGCGAAAAACGTCGCCCTTGCTAAAATAGCCTTTAAAAGGGGCGACATAACCCTCTTTAAACTGGCTACATTTCAGATAACCAAAACAACGCATCGAAAAGAGTTGCAAACGCAACTCGAGGCCTGTTTAGCTTGTTTTAATATAGTCCCCTCTGCTCGCCATAAAAATCAGATTTCTAGATCCCCTTCTTCTTTCCTAAGAAAAGGGTGAAAAGATGAGCTTTGCATTACAAGAAATAGCTGGAAGCCCTCAAGACACTTTGCATAAGCCGGTACTCCTAGGAAATGGGAAATCGATGATCTGTGAAAATGGGCCCGCTTTGGAAAGTGCCCCAAAGAAGGATTCCCAAGATCGGAAAATCCAGGAGGCAGTAACCTCTGTTTTCCGCCCCTCCCTACCCCCTATTTTGGAGAAAAGGGCTCAACACTTTACCTGGGATGAAGTGACCCTAAAAATCACCAATATATTCGTTGAGAAAGATCTGCAAGGAGCCCTCAAACAATTAGAAATCAAAAACTTCTCAGACACTGAATGGGGGAAAATCGATGAGGCAGGGAGAGAAGCTCTAAAAAGAGGAGAGGATGAGAACTCTGCCAAACACTTAGCGATCGCATATATAGCGATGGGGAGACCTGATGAGCGGTTATTTAAGTATGCTGTCGCCCATTTAGATAATGACCATCTGGATAGATTGAAAGAAATCCGCAAGATTTTTGCCCAGATCCTCAAAAAAAATTGACCTATCCTATCCCTATATTTGACCCATTTTAAGGGGTATTGAGCTCTCACAATACCCCTCTACCCACAGAAAATCTGCATAACAAAAACTTAATAATCAGATATTTAAGAAATAAAATCAGCAATCAGACTCAAAGATTGCTAAAAATCTTGCTTGAGTCTATATTAGTTGGTATAATGGCAAATAGAAAATGATGAAAAGCGCTAACTATAAAAAGTCCTTCCCCCCTAAAAAACTCCCTAAGACAGACAGGGAGCAAGCGGTCTTGCTCGGGCTGATCGAACTTTATCTAAAGATGGGTAAGCCGATCGGTTCCCACACGCTGCAAGAGAATGGGTTTGAATCCTTAAGTTCTGCCACGATCCGGAACTACTTCAGCAAGATGGAAGAGACCGGATATTTGAAGCAGCAGCACACCTCTGGCGGCCGGATCCCGACCGAGAAAGCATTTAGACTTTACGCCGATGTGAATCAAAATGAGGGGATCATTGAAAAGGTTCAAGAAGAGGCTTTGGAAGAGGCTTTAAAAAATGGGACAAGGGAAATTGCCACTCTCCTCAACCGCTTAGCAGATTCCCTTAGCGAAATGACGAAGTGCGCCGTCTTTATTTCGGCACCCCGGTTTGACCAGGACTTTATCCAAGATGTGAAATTGATCCGGATCGATCCGGCAAAAGTATTATCGGTTTTGATCACAGACTTCGGCCTCATCCGGACAGAGACCATTTATCTAGAAAATGAGATCGACCCCAGCTTTTTAAGGACAACCGAAGAGTACTTCTTATGGAGACTGAATAAAGGGGAGAAACCCCTTTTCAAGAATGAGGGAGAGGCGAAACTCGCTCAGCGGATTTACAATGAGATCATGGTACGCCACGTCGTAGGTTATGCGAACTTCCCGGAAGAGGATGTGATCCGTACAGGTTTATCGAAATTGCTCGCCTACCCAGAATTTAACGACGCAGCTGCCCTTGCGAGCAGTCTATCCCTTTTGGAAAGCCAAAATCAGATGCGCTCTTTATTGAGAGAGTGCTGCAAAGAAAATCAGATGTGCACCTGGATTGGCAATGAGCTTTGCCCCTTCGTGCCGAAAGATGCAGAATGTACAGTCGTTGCGATCCCCTATCGGATCAACCAAGCGACCACAGGGGCTATCGCCCTTTTAGGGCCGATGAGACTCCCCTATCGGAACCTTTTCGGACTGATGCAAGTATTTAGCGAGAGTTTAAGCAAAACTCTCACAGAGAGTGTTTATAAATATAAAATCACGTTTAGACAGCCCACTGGGTCTAAACAAATTGAGGCCAAATGACAGAAGAAACACCAGTCGTAGAAGAAAACTGGAAAGATAAATACCTGCGAGCTCTTGCCGAACAAGAGAATATGCGGAAGAGGATCCAAAAAGAGAAGCAGGAGATGCTCTCATTCGGGATCGAGAATGCGATCGCCGAATTCCTCCCTGCGATCGACAACTTTGAAAATGCTCTCCGCTTCGCCGAAAGCTCTACAGGAGATGTGAAAAATTGGGCCCTCGGATTTGAGATGATCCTCTCCCAATTCAAAGAGGTGCTCTACAACCATGGGATCTCCTCGTTCCATTCGGAAGGGAACACATTTGATCCGCTCTATCATGAGGCGGTTGAGATTGTGGAAACCACAGAACAGCCCGACGGGACGATTATGCATGAATTTACCAAGGGGTACAAAAGTGCCAACCGGACAATTCGCCCAGCGCGCGTCAAGGTTGCCAAACACCCCCATAAAATCGTCGCAGAAGAACAACCTGCGACAGAAGAAGAACTAACACAAAGAGAATAAAATTATGGCACAAAAAAAACGGATTATAGGTATCGACCTCGGAACAACCAACTCCTGCGTAGCGATTATGGAGGGGGGGTCTGCCGTGGTGATTGCAAATGCGGAAGGCGCGAGAACAACCCCTTCTGTCATCGCCTACAAAGGCAATGAGCGGCTCGTCGGGATCCCTGCGAAGCGGCAAGCTGTAACGAACCCAGACAAAACGCTTTTCTCAACTAAACGTTTTATCGGGCGTAAATATGACGAAGTTCAGTCGGAAATGGCAACCGTCCCTTATAAAGTGACCCGTAATGCCAACGGCGATGCGGTGTTTGAAGTTGAAGGGAAAGTGGTCTCTCCAGAAGAAGCTGCTGCCCACATTTTGACTAAAATGAAAGAGACAGCAGAGAGCTACCTCGGAGAAAAAGTGACTGAAGCGGTGATCACCGTTCCTGCTTACTTCAACGACTCCCAAAGACAGTCTACAAAAGACGCAGGGAAGATTGCAGGCCTTGATGTGAAAAGGATCATCCCTGAGCCGACAGCAGCCGCTCTCGCTTATGGTCTCGACAAGCAACATACCGATAAGAAAATCGCGGTCTACGACCTTGGTGGCGGTACATTCGATATTTCGATCCTCGAGATCGGCGATGGCGTATTCGAAGTGCTTTCGACCAACGGCGACACCCACCTCGGTGGAGACGATTTCGATATCGTCATCCTCAACTGGATGCTCGAAGAATTTAAAAAAGAGTCGGGAATCGATCTTGCAAAAGATAAGATGGCTCTGCAGCGCCTCCGCGATGCGGCTGAAAAAGCGAAGATCGAGCTCTCTGGCGTTATGACCACGGAGATCAACCAACCGTTCATCACGATGGACGCAAGCGGCCCAAAACACTTGTCACTCACTTTAACAAGAGCCAAGTTGGAGAGCCTCTGCCACAACCTCGTAGAGAGGACTGTCCTCCCTTGCCAAAAGGCGCTGAAAGACGCAGGTCTTTCTATGAGCGACATCGGCGAAGTGATCCTCGTCGGCGGTATGACCCGTATGCCTTACGTCCAACAAAAAGTGAAAGAGCTCTTTGGACGGGAACCACATAAAGGGGTCAACCCAGATGAAGCGGTAGCGATTGGCACTGCGATCCAAGGAGGTATTTTTGCTGGTGACGTTAAAGACGTCCTCCTCTTAGACGTCGTCCCTCTCACTCTCGGTATTGAGACTTTGGGCGGAGTGATGACTCCCCTCATCGAGAGGAACACAACCATCCCTTCTCAGAAGAAACAGGTCTTCTCAACGGCAAGCGATAATCAGCCCGCCGTGACGATCGTCGTCCTACAGGGAGAGCGCCCGATGGCGAAAGATAATAAAGAGATCGGCCGGTTCGACCTGACCGATATCCCTCCAGCGCCTAGGGGAATGCCGCAAATCGAAGTCGCCTTCGACATCGACGCAGACGGGATCCTCCACGTCTCTGCGAAGGATAAGCAGTCTGGCAAAGAGCAGAAGATCAAGATCGAGGCGAAATCGGGCCTTACAGATGCAGAAATTCAGCGTAAAATCAAAGAAGCTGAACTCCATGCAGCTGAGGACAAAGAGCGGAAAGAACAGGTGGAGATCCGTAACGAAGCGGATGCCCTCTCCTTCCGAGCCCAAAAGTCGCTCACCGAGTACAAGGACAAACTTCCTGCGAACGTCGTCTCTGAGATCCAGAGCCGGATCGACAGCTTGAAGAAAGCCCTTGAAGGTCAAGACGCCGCCCTCATCAAGGCGAAGACCAATGAGCTTCAAGAGCATATGCAGAAGATCGGCGAAGAGCTCTCTAAAGCTGGACAAGGACAAGCGCAGCCGCAACCAGGACCTGGTCCTCAAGCGCAAGCAAAGTCTGACACAGTGGAAGAGGCTGAAGTCGAAGTTCTCGACGACGAGAAGTAATCTCCTATAAAAAGGAGGGGTTTTTAACCCCTCCTTTTTTATTTGTTTTTCATTTTAAAAAAATAAATTTTTCGTAAACTTTACCCTTTAAAAAAATTGGTATATTGCTGTAAAAATAGACCTCTCTCTCAACCAAGAAGAGGTTCTTATGGCTTCAGTAGTAGATAAACTTGTATCTAGTTTCCCTCAAATTCCCCCTTTAGACCCTTCTAAAAAATACCAATTGGTGATCGATCAAGCTCGTGGGGAATACAACAGGATTTATGACGTTTATTCAAGGGCGTCAGCTGAGATCGAACCACTCACTAAACATTGGGAAAAGCGTTATCAAAGTATAGAGGTTCTCCCCACTACCCAAGAAAAATTGAAAGAAGAATTAAGCAAAAATATCGACCAGTACATCAAGTATCGGCAAATGAGGGAAGATACCTACCGGATTTTGAAGATTTTTGATGAGGCAATAGTAGAATGCACCCCCCCTTTGCTAGATGTGGAGACTCTCGTTGTTTTAGGGAAACTCAACGCTAAAATCTCAGATATTCAACAAGCTTATGACAAAATTTTCACTGTAGACCTAAGCCAGATCAAAGAGCAAAGAGAGAGAATTCAACAGTTATATAATCGAATCATCAACTCTCTACCCGCTCTAAGACAATCTTTAGAACCCCTAGCTATTCACTGTAATACTGGATGGAAAATCTTGGCGATTTTTGGACAAACGCCCTATGTCAATACATTAGTAGCTGCAAGGGAAAAAGAGATTCAAGCTCTGGTTAAAATCGCTGAATAGGAAGATGCCCTTTTGCCGTAGCTTTCCCCTTAAGAATATTCAATACAGCCTCTTGGGCAGCGGGATCATTCTGATAGGCGACTAAGATCGGAAAATTCCCTTTCAACTCTTTCAATACATAAGGAGTTGTGAAAAGAGACACAATCGCCCTCTCTCCAAAAGATTCTATGATAGAAACGACCTCTGGAGTTAGAGCCCCTCTCTCATGAATTGCAATCACAACGGAAGAGGCAGATTCGATCGCCACTTCGGGAAAATGCTCTTTTAGAATATCTCCCGCTCCAAAACTCAAATAGGCAGTCCTTTCGAAAATAGGGGGGTCAAGAGTCCCTATAAGGGTGATCGCCTCTTGGTAGAGCTCTTTTTTTAAAGAGAGGGCCCCGCTCGAATGGAGAGATTCGATCAGATGTTCTTCTCCAACTTGAGTTCCTATCCCCTCTTTAGCTTTCAAGATCCGGAGCACCGTCCGATCTAATTCCGCCAAATCAAGCTCACCCCTTAAATAGCCATTTTTCAAAGCTTGAAAAGCGCGGGGGATTGTGTCGCGGAGGATCTCATCGACATTCCGATCTATATGACTTCCATAAAGGAGAAGATCACACCCCGCTTTTCTTGCCAGAAGTGCGATCTCTTCAGGAGAATACCGATCAGCTAGCGCCCTCATATTGAGAGCATCGGTGATGATCAGCCCCTGAAATCCCAAATCCTTCCGGAGAATTTCTACGCAAGAGGCCGATAGGGAGGTGGGATAAATAGGATCGATCGAAGGGACATACAAATGGGCGAGCATCACAGCATCTACCCCCTCAGCGATCAGCTGTTTAAACGGGATCCATTCGACCCTATCAAATCTCTCTCTCTTCTTATGGATGACAGGGAGGTCAAAATGGGACTCGGTCTCCGTATCGCCATGGCCAGGGAAATGTTT
>CAYWDE010000069.1:0-7886 GCA_964456885.1 uncultured bacterium
CCTTTTGAAAAAGAGATTGAAGGGTGTACTTCTCCTGCTAAGGGATTCGGAATCCATGGGCTCCCATGGATTGAAGGCCCCGATGGGCAGCTGATAGAAGACCGGAGCAAAATTGGAAGTTATGATAGTGACGGATGCATCCGGATGGCAGCCGATGATATTGAAGAGATTTTTGCGATTGTAATCACAAAACCTACGACTGTCGAAATTGTGAAGGAATTTAAACAATGACCGTTCTCCCTCATGAAAAGCAAATTTCTGAAGTGCAGCAGACCCTCTTAAAACTCAAAGAGCAAAATAAGAGTAACCCCCTCTTTTCTTCAGAAGAGCTCCATAAAATGGAAAAAAAACTCGAGCTATTGAAAGAGAAGGTCTACGCAGAATTAAAACCGTGGGATCGGGTCGCCATTTGCCGCCATCCACAAAGGCCCCATGCGATCGATTATATCCAAAACTTGGCCGACGATTTTGTCGAGCTATTCGGGGATAGAACTTTTCAAGACGACCATGCGATCATCGCAGGTCTTGCTATCATCGATGGGCAAAAATTTGTCGTAATTGGACAGGAGAAGGGGAAAGATACCGAGAGCCGGATCTACCGTAATTTTGGTATGCCCCATCCAGAGGGGTACAGGAAAGCGATGCGCTGTATGAACTTAGCCGCCAAATTCAATATTCCGGTCATCACCCTCTTAGATACCCCAGGTGCTTATCCTGGTCTGACTGCAGAAGAGCGGGGACAAGGGTGGGCGATTGCGAATAACCTCTGGGAAATGGCTAGATTGCCCACCCCGATCATCGTTATTTTGATTGGAGAAGGGTGTTCGGGAGGCGCTTTAGGGGTCGGAATTGGGGATGTGATCGGGATGCTGGAGCACTCCTATTATTCAGTTATCTCTCCTGAAGGTTGCGCCTCTATTCTTTGGAAAGACCCGAGTAAAAATGAGGTGGCCGCCTCAGCTCTTAAAATGCAGGTCGAAGATCTTTTGGAGTTGGGAATTGTCGATCAGATGATTAAAGAGCCTCTTGGTGGAGCGCATCTCGATCCAAAAGAGGCCTTTAGTAATGTAAAATCGTTTATTAAAGAGCAGTGGAACGGGTTAAAAACGGTCCCAATTGACCTTCTTTTAGAAAATCGCTACCAAAAATTCCGCAAAATGGGCAAATTTGATTCTCTAAGAATAGAGGATCATGAAGCTCCTATTACAAGCGGCTCTCCGGAATAGCAAACACCTTACTTTAACTATCCTCACTTTTGTTTCCCTCTTTTTTTTGATGGTAGCAAATCAGTGTGAAATGTTTTCTGTCGGCTTAATGGCTAACAGCGGGGCAGATTTTTTTACTCTATTCAGTCCCGAAGGGAAGAAAGTTAAAGATAAGATCAGCCTAGCTGATGTCACAAGACGCTGGGAAGAGATCGATCTCAATGAAGATGGGGTGATCACAAAGAAAGAGGCAGCTGTCTATATCGCAGGGAGGAAAGGGGCTAATCCTCTGGGCTGGATCATGCATAAAGTGGCAGCCCGTTTCGATTTTGAGGAAAATTTTTCGATGCTGATCATCATCTTATCAGCAGTAGCCCTGTTCAAGGCTGTAACCCTATTTGTCGCCCGCTATATGACTCAGCTCCTTTCGATCCGGGTAACAAGAGATCTTCGACAACAATACTTTGAGCATATCCAGTCGCTCCCGTTAAGTTTTTACCAAGAGCAAAATCTGGGGAGCCTCTCGTCCCGCGCCGTTGGCGATGCGGGGCAGATCGCCTCTTCCCTTTATTCTTGCCTATCTAACTATCTTCACACTCCGGTTACCCTTGTCTCTACGCTTGCTTGTTGTTTTTACCTCTCTTGGAAACTCTCCCTCATCATCTTTTTAGGGCTCCCCCTCATCATCTTGCCTGTCATTTTCCTCACCCGGAAAGTCAAAAGGATCTCTAGGCAGATTCAGAAAAACCAAGAGACTTTTTCCTCCGTGCTCCTCGATTTTCTTGCAGGGATCCAAACTGTTAAAATCTTTGCGATGGAGGCCTTTAGCTTACGCAAATACAAAGAACAAAACGATCGGATGGCCCATTTAGAGAGTAAAAGCGCCAAATATGGCCTTTTAACACGCCCCCTTCTCCACCTTATTGCCACAGGCTGCTTATCTATTGTCGTCCTTTTTGGCCTCTACTCTCTCCGGATGACAGTAGGGCAGCTCCTCATGTTCTGCGGCCTCCTCCACCTCTTTTATGAGCCTGTGAAGAAATTTGCTGAAGAGAACGCGAATATTCAGAAGGGGGTTGTTGCAGCTGAGCGGATGTTTGAAGTGCTCCACCTAAAACCCCAAATTGAGGATAAAGATGGGGCAATCCATCTTTCTGGTTTTAAAAATATCATCGAATTCGACCACGTCTGGTTCAAATACCGGGATGAGTGGGTCATCAAAGATGTGAGTTTCACCATTAAAAGGGGGGAGGTGGTTGCTCTTGTTGGCGCAACAGGCGCCGGAAAATCGACCCTCGTTCAGCTCCTTCCCCGTCTCTACGAGGTGCAAAAAGGGGAGATCCGAATCGACGGAGTTCCCCTCAACGCGATCACTCAAAAATCGCTCCGGGAGCAGATCTCTTTCGTGCCGCAAAAGCCGTTCCTCTTCTTCGATACAGTGGCAGAGAATATCGCATTTGGAAGGAGTTTTTCAGAAACCGAAATCGAAGATGCGGCACGCAAAGCCTACGCACATGAGTTCATCGATGAAATGCCGAATAAGTATAAGACGGTGCTCGCTGAGATGGGGAAAACCCTCTCTGGAGGCCAGCAACAGCGGTTAGCGATTGCAAGGGCCCTTGTGAAAAAAGCGCCGATCCTCGTGATGGATGAGGCGACCTCTTCTCTCGATGCGATCTCTGAGAACCGGATTAAAGCGGTGATGCGGGATCTTCAAGGGGAGGTGACGCAAATTCTCATCGCCCACCGCCTTTCGACGATTGAGCACGCCGATAAAATCATCTTTTTTGACCGTGGACGGAAGTTAGGAGAGGGGACTTTATCGGAACTTCTCAATACATGTCTCCCATTCCGTATCTTATGGGAGACCTATCACCACTCTGAAGTCTCTCAGGCCTAATTCTTAAATAATTTCTAATATTTAAAATTTAGGTTGACAAAGGGCTCAAAAATCGTTTATCAGCCTTATTTGATTAATGGATTTTTGTGTTAAAAGACAGCCAGGGGCTTAGCCCATTTCATTCTGAACTACTTGCATTTTTGTCTCAAAATTGCAAAAAACAGATCGTTGAAGAGGGGTTGGAGCCAGAATCTGACTCCCTCTTAAAAAACCTGTTGAAAGATCTTTCCCCCTCTTCTGCGGACAAACCTCTCCCTCTCACAGAAATCATCGATAATTACCAACACCTATTCGGTTCGAAAGGCCCTGTCCATATCGAAAAGACATTGATGGAGGCGTTCCCTGCAAAAGATTTTCTCCAGCTGGGTTTGAGCCGCTACTATCCGAGAATTTATAGAGGTTTGCCAAGGCTCTATGCGCGAGAGCAAGCGTCCCAATCCCACATCAAAAAAGGGTTCACCCATCTTTCAAGCCTCAAAAAGCAAGCAGTGAGCCGGGCCCTCTATAGCCTTTATGGGAAAATCCCAGCAAAGGGGAGGGTGACCCTCTTCACATGGGTGATCAATGATGGCCTTGGCGATTTCATTGCGGCAACTGAAGTGCTCCACCTTTTGAAAGGGCGCTTTCCTGACCTTGATCTCCATTTTGTGGGCCTTGTACAACAGCAGGCGATCCCCCATTTGACTCTCCCTAAATCATCGATCGTGATTCCCTATGAGAAAGAGTGTCCGATCAACCTGATCACTGAGGAGGCTTTAACCGTTTTGCGCTCTTCAGATCTCATCTTGCAAATTCCAACCTATTACCCCCACACAAACGAACTGATCCAACTTTTAAAAAGCATGGAAGGGGAGAGCTCTTCTCCTAAAATGGAATGTGTCGGAGAGTACGGTTTTCTCGAATCAAACTGGTTCCACCCTAAATCGGGCAACTATTCCCTCGGCCTCCATTTTCTCGAAAAAGGGATTTTAATTCGGAAGCCGTGCCAGGCGACTTGGGACGATGTAACTAATGAACAGCTCAAGAAATGGAGATCCCCTGAAAACCCCTTTTATTTGGCCTATTTAGCGACCCCAATGGGCGGAGCGATCTATCTCCACTCCCTTTTAAAATCGCTTGAAAATGAGCCGCAGGACATCGATCTCTGCGTTCCCGATCTAGGATGGTTCTTCGCTTTATCCGAAAAACAGAGTAAAGCGGGCCGCCCCTTGTTGGAATGGGAAATGGGGGTCTCCTCGATCGAGATCCTCTACCAAGATAAAACCTGCTCAATCCCCTTAGCGCCTCAAGGGAAAAAAGTGAGGCTCCTCTGTCCAGGCCTTATCACTCAAAGTGATTTCCGAGCCCTCCTTGCCCTCAGCGGCGACTGGGTCGCGATCCGGGGCAACCAATCTTTTTCCGAAGCGGTCTCTCAAGGAAAAGCCTTTTTCTATGACGGAAGGGCCCACGCCCGCTACTTTATCAAGGACCTCGCTGCCCTTGCTGAAAATCGGATCGGATCCCACCCAGGTACACTACATTGCATCCGTGGGATGGTCCAAGGGTTTCTCTACAATGTCCCGGTTCAAGAAGGGGAGTGGGTGGAAGAGACCCATTTCCAAGAACTGGAAGAGTGGACAGCGATCGCCCTCCGGATCGGGATGGTTCTTCAGGATCCAGAGACGATCCAAGGGTATAAAGCGCTCAATCGGATCTTAGCTGAAGAGTTCTCAGCCAATCAATTCCTCTGCCATCTGGTTCAAAGAGCCCTATGCCAAATACACCACCCTGAAATAGAAGAGTTTGAAGCGGAGCAGTTGACCAAATTTGTTAATGAGGAGCAGACTTTTGCTCAATTGATTCTAAATCAAAGGGAAATACTCGATGGATCTCTACTCAAAGCTGGGAAATGAACTCCGCGCCCTCTTCAAAGATCTCTTTATCCCCTCTAAATCCACAAAAGTATCTCAAGAGATGGGGAAAATCCTCGCAATAGCCGCTCAAATCGGCGGTCCTATCCACAAAGAAGCAGAACAGCTCTCTATAGATATCCACTCTTTCCTCAAAAATCCTAAAGACCCCAAACTCACCGCAATCATGAAAAAGCATGCGTTGCATCTAGAGCAGGAAACGCGAGAGATATAGAAAATCTCTCCGCTATAAAGTTAGGTAAGTGACAATCCCCTTAGTAGCTAAAAGAAGCCAAAAATAGGAGAAGCATCTTTTCCAGCTGAAAGGCCCATAGGGGGGAGAAATTCTCCCAAGGTTAAGTTCGATAAGCCACCCCGCAAGTAAGGGGATGGCTAGCAAGTCAAAAAGCTTTCCATTTTATAAAACCACGCACCAGTTATCGCTATTTCCTAAAGTTTCTCTTCGGCTCATTGAGTAATATCTATCGGTTTGTAGTGCTGAATCTTTTTCTCATTGAATTCCGATATAAATATCCAAAATAATGTTTTGATGATCTCTAGATCTTTCATCGTATATTTCAAAATCTGAGGTATAAGAGCGAACTCCACCCAGTTCAGTAGGGGTCATCTGCCAAATTTCCTCCCAGGGTTTTCGGACCACATCGGGCATAGGAGCGGGCCCATTAGTGAATTTTACATATTTTTGAGGAGGAATTACTAAAGTCTCTAAATCCTTTGGAATGCCTTCAAAAGATGCTACCTCTTCTCCAATAAAGTAAGTGTAATCGCCCTGATGATCGCTTTCGTAATCGGTGTAGATACAAAAAGTTGTTCCAGGATGGATTCGATGTGGAATCGTTGCAGCGATATTTTGATGAAAGTATTTTTTCACTATGGGAAAGATTTTTCCCTCCAACGAATTTATTTCTAATTGATTATTCGTTCTAGTTTTGATTCCTACGATCTTTTTTTCTGCTTGATATACCTGAATTTTTTTCATCCCTCTTACCTCAAATTGCTGTAAATACTACTCTCGGGACGAAATATAATCGAATCAAAAAAATCATAGTTTTTCTTTCTTCTAGATGAATTATTAGCGCATCAGTAGGTCCCAGTATCTCATTCGTATATCCTCTTTGTTTTTAAAGTTTTTTCTTTTATTGACCGACGGTCGGTCTTTTTATATAATAGGGTTATAAAAACAAAAGGCTATTCTTAGTATGAAACAAAAAACAGTTCTTATCTCTGGGGCAGGCGTTGCGGGCCTAACCCTTGCTTATTGGTTGAAGCGATTTGGGTTTATTCCCACTCTTATTGAAAAGCACCCTTGTTTGCGTACAGGGGGCTATAAGATAGATCTTCGGGGAGCGGGCCTCGAAGTATTGAAAAGAATGGGGGTTTATCCCTCTATTTCTGAATCTCGGACAAAGAACAGTCGGGGGATCTTGCTCGATGAGACTGGGAAGCAGATCATGGAAATGGGCGTTGACCTTCTTGGCACCCGGTTAGAAGACTTTGATCTCGAAATCATGAGAAGCACCCTCTGTCATATTTTGAAAGAGACCTTAGGGGAGGTGGAATGTATTTTCGGTGATTCCATTACCCAGATTTCAAATAGGTATGATTGTGTTGATGTGGAATTTGAGAAGAATCTCCCCCGTACGTTTGATCTAGTCATCGGAGCCGATGGGCTCCATTCAAAGGTAAGAAAACTAGTGTTTGGAGAGGAGTCTCAATTCTCAAAGGATCTAGGGATTTATATCTCAGTGTGGAACTTTTCAAATATCCTCAATTTAAACGATTGTGAAATTGAACAGCACAGCCTGCAAAAATTTGTAAATTTATATCGGGATCGGAATAATACAAAAGCTACTGCTGCAATTGCTTTTGCTTCGCCTAAATTTTGTGATTCGCGTGATCCAAAAGATCAGCAACAATTCATTCGAGAATTTTTTGCAAATTCTAAATGGGAAACATTTTCAAAAATTCTCGAAGGGATGAAAGAAAGTCCCGATTTTTACTTTGATTCAGTAGCGCAAATCCATATGCCTCGTTGGTCGAAGGAAAGGGTTGCATTGGTCGGTGATGCCGCCTACTCTGCAACACCGCTTTCAGGACAAGGGACTAGTATTGCAATTGCAGGAGCTTACGTTTTAGCGGGGGAGCTATTTGAGGCTCAAGGCAATCCTGAAATCGCTTTTTCCCGATATGAAGAGCTCATGCGGCCTTTCATCAAAGAGAATCAGGCGTTAGCAGATATGAGTCTACGTATTATGGAGGGTTCTGCCTATAGTAGATGGATTTATCGAATCGGAGCTCTTATGCCAGGAAAGTTGCTCGATTATTTCAAAAAACGTGGTTTAAAACAGACAACAAAAGCAGCTAACGCTCTTAAGGTGAAGGACTATGAAAAGAATCGTTAAAAACCCCGCTGATCGGAAAGCAGAAATCATCCGCGCAGCAAGAAAACTCTTTCTCGCCAAGGAATATGAGAAGACGACGTTGCAAGATGTCATGGATTATTTAAAAATTGCTAAGGGGACGATTTACCACTATTTTGATTCTAAAGAAGATCTTCTTGAGGCTGTAGTTATTGACATGGTTGATGCACAACTTGCTGAAATTCAAGCTAAACTCAAAGAATTTAAAGGAAATGCTTTAGAGAAGATTGAGAAGCTGATTGAATTTAGCAATATGACTAAAGAAGAGCCGGAACTTCTGGACCATCTTCACAGACCCACTCATGCAGGTATGCATATCCGTATTTTGGCGGAAACTTTAATAAAATTAACCCCTCTCTATGAGAAACTTATCCAGCAAGGGTGTGATGAGGGGATTTTTCATACTGAGTACCCTAGAGAATGTGCTGAATTGCTACTTTCTGGAATGCAG
>CAYWDE010000069.1:7896-8418 GCA_964456885.1 uncultured bacterium
TTTATCCTTGGACAACCGAAGATTTGAAACGGAGAGCTAGGGCGTTTCCAACTTTAATCGAGCGGCAATTAAAAGCAGCTCCTGGTTCTTTTAAATTTTTCATCAAATCTTCTATCAAAGAGGATGTAAAAAATAAACGGCTGTAAATTTATATTTGTTGTTTCAGATCACAAAATTGTACATCGATCGCGTAAGCAATTTGGAGCTTGTTGGACTGGCTCTTCTTCTCGAAGAATTTGTCTTTCTGCAATTCTTGCAGCGGCGGGTTGTGGGTTAGCTCTTTGAGGCGCCGCGTTGTTCGGGTCAATGAGAGTCAATTCATAGAGATTTGGATTGTCTTGCCCAGATTCTATGTCATAATCAACATCGTGGAATTCTCTATCAAAAACATATTTTGTAGTTAGATATTCGCATAGTTCATCAGTATTTTTGAAAATGCTGATAAAAGCTTTGTTATTTGTTGCCTCCTCTCCATGTGAGTCGAAGTAGATGAAGTCTCTTTCAGTATGTCGATAAGCAATG
>CAYWDE010000070.1:0-8348 GCA_964456885.1 uncultured bacterium
CATCGTCGTCGCAACCCTCTTTGTGATCGCGAACAAAATTTCCCGCCCTGTCCAAAAGTTGAACAACTCGGCCCTTGCGATTGCAGCAGGCCAGTATGGGGAATCGGTCCGAGTGAGCGGTCCCAAAGAGATCGCAGAGCTGGCCAATACGCTCAATACGATGAGCGAATGTCTCCACGAGAACATCAACCGCCTCAAAGAAAATGCCCTCCTCAGAGAGAGGATGTACGGAGAGTATGAGTGTGCGATGCTTCTACAGCACATGATGCTCCAGAAGAACATCGATGATTGCAGATCGGATGCCGTTGCAGTTAAATCGATCACCTTCTTCTCAGAGAGCCCTCGGGGCCTCCTCCTCGACTTCCCCAAATCGGACCGGGCCGACTTGTTCCAGGTCCACATGGCCGAAGCGGAAGAAGAGGGATTTGAGGGGATGTACCAACTCCTCACCCAATACAAACTCTCCAAAGAGAGTCAATCGAAAGGGCAAGGGGTCTTATTGGGACAAGAGACCCACAACTCGATCCTTTTCGACCGGACCACCTCTACCCTCCATCTGAAAGGGCCCCACTTCCCCCTCTTCTGGTCCCTCGACGAGAAACGGTTCCTCGAGCCCAATAACGGGATTTTAAAGGTCGACTCTGGCGACTACCTCTTCCTCTTCAGCCAAGGGCTTATCCGCTTTTACAAAGGGCATAAACAGATCTCTGAGCTCCTCTCCAAAGTTCTTAAAGTCTTCGCCTCAGACGGCTTAGAGACAACCTCCTCCATGCTTCAAAAAGAGCTCGCTTTTGCTACTAAGCGTAAAGAGCTTAAAGAAGATATCCACCTCATTTGCCTCCACATCCTCAATCCGTAAATTAAAATTTTTAATTCACGTAAATACAACTAAATTAATTAGTTCAGTTTAATTCATTTTTATATTATAATATGTATTCGTAATAACTTTTATAAAAGGAACTATTTATGACATACCCAATTATTGCTGATTATCACACTCAGCTTGATCTTTTGAATGAGGTTGATTTTAGAGTATTGGACAAAAAAAGTTTTAATACTGAACTCACTAAATTGCACTCCATGAAGGATGCAGTGAAAGGGGTCTATAATGCGACAAAAGCTCAAATCGCGCAGAATGGAAATGCAGTGAAAGATTTACAAATCCAAGTCAATAATCCTGCACTTGCCGGCAGAGCAGCCTATATCACCCACGCTTGTAATGAGACTATCGCAATCCTTAATGGGGACAGTGCGGTTTTAAAAGGCGAATTGACTGAATTAAAGGCTTTAGAAAACAGAATCAGCAAAGCGATTTCAGTTGTTTCAAAAGACAGAGGTTTTTGTTATTCACTAACATCTACAGCTGTTTCAGTTGCAAAATTTGCAGTAGTTAAGGGCGCTCCGGTTGCATTAGCAGCAACTGCTTATGCTCTCCGCTCTTACATCCCTTATTTCAATTAATCAGTCTAAATAATTCAATAAAATGCCAGCAATCCTGCTGGCATTTTTTTCATCTTATATTCCCTCAAAATCCCAGCCTAAAAATATTAAAATATTTAGTTTAAAATTAAATAAATGTTATAAATTGAACTAAATTAATTTAATAAATATAATTATATAAAAAAGAAAAGAAATGAATATATTAAATAATAGCGATCCTAATAATTATTATTTCTTAGCCAGACTAAAAAATCTTGATGCTCTCGCTCGTTCCGGGCAAATCAGTATAAAAGACCATTCACTTGTAGACTTTGAGCTAACGGGCCTTAAAAAGGCTGCTGATGCCGCTTATAACGTATTGTCAGCGCAAGCAGCCACAACCCGTTCTACTAATCCTAAATTAGCTGCCATGGCGCCCCTTCCCACTCCTGAACCTTTCGACCGATTTTCAAAACAGCTCTGCCTGAACACTGGGGTGAGATTTAGTGATTTTAAATATTTTTTTGAACCGCGAATCGATCAATTGATCCATTGGGACTTCACAAAGGCTGACCCCCTCTATCTTGTCCCCTTAACCACTGAATTAACTGAAATGAAAATGGCAATCAACGCTCTTCAAGAGATTGCACAAGCTCAAAGCTCCCAGCTGAACAACGCTATTGTAGCTGAAAAAGCTGACTACGAAAAACAATATGCTATTTTCAAAGTGTTCAGCAATCACTCCGAACGAATAGAAAAGCTCGAAGCTGCCCGCAATAAGTGGCTAGACGAAATAAAATCACTTAAAAAGCCTTTAGAGCTGATCGGAAAAATTGAAAAGAGGCTCCCTGCTATAGCAACAGCGCCCCTCTCTAAAGAAGATCCCTCTACATGGCAGAAATTGAAGCTTCTTGCAAGAGATAAGGGTGGATTTTCAATGCCGCTGAAAAAAGCAGATCGACCTCCGGCCTATAACCCAGATGCGGAATTCCCAGAAGTCCCTTTCTTTTTAGAAAAACTTAAATGGGGAGCTGCTATTGGGGCAGTAGCCATGCAGAGATCCTTGTTGAATTAATACCAATTATCAAAAATAACATCGATTTTGACGCTTTCACGCTAGCCAAAATGAAAGTTATTTTTGATAATTGGTATAAGAGTGTGTTTTGGAAAAAACTAATCTAAGAGAAGAAATGCCAGCAAGAACTGCTGGCATTTCTTTAGATATTACGCGTTGACTTTCCGTTTTTCGATATAGTCCACTACATCGCCAACAGTCTTGAGTTTCTCAGCATCTTCTTCTGAGATCTCAAAACCAAAACGCTCTTCAAAAGTCATGATTAGCTCAGTGAGATCGAGAGAATCGGCATTGAGATCCTCAACAAATGATTTTCCTAGTGTCACGTCAGCGGCATCAACACCTAGCTGTTCGATGATGATATCGATCACTTCTTTTTGTATTGTCATAAGTTCCCTTTGGGTTTTTCTAATCTAGATTACCATTCCGCCATCGACTGTCAATACTTGCCCTGTAATGTAAGAGGCAAGATCGCTTGCCAAAAACAGCGCTGCATTTGCGATATCTTTGGGATGACCGATGCGGCTCATCGGTATTTTTGAAATGATTGCTTCTTTAATTTGGGGAGAGAGCCCCTCTGTCATTTGCGTATCAATATATCCGGGGGCAATGCAATTGGCCCGGATCCCTCGACTAGCGAGCTCTTTAGCGATCGACTTCGTAAAACCGATCATCCCCGCTTTAGAGGCTGCATAGTTCGCTTGTCCCGCATTTCCTGTGAGGCCGATCACCGAAGTGATGTTGAGGATCACGCCGTTCCGAGCCTTCATCATAGGGCGAGAGAGGGCTTTACACATATTGTAGACCGATTTTAAATTGACATCCATTACAGAGTCCCAATCTTCTTCACTCATTTTCATGAGAAGATTATCTCTTGTAATCCCCGCATTATTGACCAGGATATCAATTTTCCCCCATTCTTTCAGGAGTTTTTCGATCAATTGATCCACTTCTTCCGATTTTGAGACGTTGATCAGGTAGCTGGCCGCTTTTTGCTCGGGATCTACTTTTGCACTTTCAATCTCTTTCAATGCCTGAGCGCTCCGCTCTGCATTGGTCCCTAAAATAATGACATGGGCCCCATTTTCAGCATAGAGGGCCGCGATCATTTTCCCAATACCGGCTGTTCCCCCTGTAATGAGGGCCGTTTTCCCTTTAAGTAAGTGCATGAGCTAACTCCAAATCGGTCACTTTTTCCACTGCAGACATTTTAGGAACGCCTATTTTTCTATTGAGGCCAGTCAATGTTTTTCCGCAGCCGATTTCGAGAAAGAGTTCCACACCAGCCTCTTTCATCGCATCGATGCTTTGCTCCCATCGGACAGATTGGGTCACTTGGGCGATCAGGTAACGGCGGATCTCCTCATCCGATTGGACAAAATGGCCTGGGACATTCATCACTAAATCGACAGAACTCTTTTCCAACCGAGTCTCTTGAATGAAGGGGGCCAGACCCTCTTGAGCCGATTTCATAAGGCCGCTATGGAAAGCTCCATGAACAGTCAAAGGGATGACCCGTTTAGCCCCTCGCTCTTTCAAAATGAGGTCTGCTTTTTCGACCCCTTCTTTGGTCCCTGAGATCACCGTTTGGCCGGGGGCGTTAAAATTAGCTACCCATACGCCTGGTAAGCCGTGAACGGCCTTTTCAATCCCAGCCGCATCGAGCCCTAAGACAGCAGCCATTGTACCAGGAGCTTTTTCACAAGCCTCATTCATCAAACGGGCCCTTTCCCGTACAAGGAAGAGGCTCTTTTTAAAATCCAACCGCTGAGAGGCGCAAAGAGCAGTATATTCGCCAAGACTTAATCCTGCGCAAACAGAGGGTTTTAAATCGGTGAGCTCTTTCTGAACCACTCGCAAAATGGCGATACTAGTGACAAAAATAGCGATTTGGCTGTTTTTCGTCTGAGTGAGAATCTCCTCAGGCCCTTCGAAAATAAGGTGGGAGAGTTTTTCTTTTAATAGATCGTCGGCCTCTTGAAATGTCTCTCTGGCAATAGAAAAAGAGTCGAAAAAGTCTTTTCCCATCCCCACGTATTGGGCCCCTTGGCCTGGAAAAATAAATGCTGTTTTCATTCTGCGCTCAACACTCCTGCACCCCAAGTAAGACCTGCGCCAAAGGCGGTAAGGAGAATCTTTTCTCCCCGCTTTAAAGGCCCTTTTTTCAATAATTCATCGAGGGCGATTCCGACAGATGAAGCTGAGGTATTTCCATATTTTTGGACTGTTTTAAAGATCCGCTCAGAAGGTAAATGCTCAAATCTTTTAGCAATCGCATCGATGATCCTCATATTCGCCTGATGAGGGATCAGCCAACTGATCTCTGTTTCAGAGAGCCCCGCCTTTTCTAAACACTCTTTGCAAGCCGTCTCCATCCGTCGCACAGCGTGTTTAAAAACCTCATTTCCAGACATCCTTATATAATGGCCTCCATTCGACACAGTCTCAAGAGAGGCTGGAGAACGGCACCCCCCAGAGGGCATGTTGATCAGATCGGACTGATCTCCATCAGCGCCTAGCTGAATGCTCTCTATAGACAACCCTTTCCCTTCAGAGGAGACAACACAAGCTGCCGCCCCATCGCCAAAAAGGACGCAAGTAGAACGGTCCTTATAATTAGTGATTGAGGAGAGTTTTTCAGCCGCTACGATTAGGACATTTTTGTAAGCACCGCTTTCAACAAAAGATTTGGCCATCGACAGAAGATAAATAAATCCTGTACAGGCAGCCTGAATATCGGCAGCTGCAGCCTGTTTTGCACCAAGCTGACTTTGAATTAAGCAAGCTGTACTGGGGAAGAGGTAGTCTGGAGTTAATGTGGCCACTAAGATAAAGTCGATCTGATCTACGCTAAGCCCCCCGTTTTCAATAGCGGCTAGAGCCGCCTGAGTACCCATATGAGAGGTGTGTTCATCTGGACCTGCGATTCGCCGCTCTTTCATCCCTGTACGTGAGACAATCCACTCATCGGAGGTCTCAACCATCTTCTCCAAGTCCGCATTTGTCAGGACTTTGGTGGGCAAATAGGAGCCAGTACCTATAATTTTTGCTTTTTTGTTGATCATATATCGGGTGCGAGTTTAGCCAATTGGTCTTTAATTTGGAAGCGAGGAATCGACAAGTAAAATTTTGAAGAGATACACAAATTCCTTTTCTGCTAAAATAGGCTGTATGCATAAATTCCCAGAAGACCTCCTCTCTCTTGTCGCTCATCTGAAGAAGCTTCCCGGGGTGGGAACGCGGACAGCTGAGCGGTTTGCCTTTGAACTTCTCACTTGGGAACCATCTATGCTAAAAGCCCTCGGAGAGACGCTAACCGATCTCCCTCAGAAAGTCCCCCCCTGCCCCACCTGCGGCTGCCTTTCAGATCGGGGAGTTTGCCGATTTTGCAATAATAGAGACACTCAATCTCTCTGTCTACTCGCCTCGGCGCGCGATGCCTATGCGATCGAAGAGACAGGCACTTATCGAGGTTTATACCATGTGATTGAACACCTCCTCTCCCCTTTAGATGGGCGGCACGCCAATACACTCCGCCTCGATCGGATAGAGCAGAGAATCGAGCAACACAATATCCGGGAAATGATCATCGCTTTTGATTCCACTTTAGAAGGGGACACAACAGCGCTCTATCTAAAAAAACATCTAGCTCGTCCAAATTTATCAATTTCTCGTCTCGCTTTTGGACTTCCAGTCGGCAGCAGCCTTGAATATATCGATGGAGGCACACTTTCTCGCGCCCTCTCCGGCAGGCAGAACCTCTAAGATAAAACCAGCTGTCACTTTTTTTGCCTTAAACAGGCCAAAATAAACCCCAAAAGCGGAGAGACATGGTTTTAATACAGCTTCGAACGTTTAGGTTGCGAAAATAGAATTAGGTTTTTATAATCTAGCGTCTACGACGGGATAACCTAAATGCATTTAATCAGATCTTACGCTCTCTTATCTATACTGCTTGCCAGTGCAACAACTCCACTCATTGCAGCAGAGTTATACGACGACCGGAAAGTCTCTCAAGTAGAGATCATTGTCGACTCTGAAGATGGGAGCTCTTTCGACTCAACCACGATTCAAACGCGATTAAAGACCCAAAAAGGGGACAATTTTTCGCAGCTCACTTTCGATAGCGATCTAAAGCTATTGGCCGATGAGTATGAGCGGGTAGAGCCCTCTATTAAATTGCAAAATGGCCAAGTCTATATAACCATCCATATTGTCCCAAAACCGATTATCCACCAGATCCAATGGGTCGGCAATACACAATATTCCACCTCCTCTCTACAAAAAGAGCTCGATATCAAGCCGAACACAATCTTCAATCGGCAGGAATTCAATAAAGCCTTCAATAAGGTGAAAGAATTTTACTTCAAAAAAGGGTATTTTGAGTCGCAGCTCACCTATACGATCCAACCGATCCCTGGCAGTAACCAGGTCGATATTGTGATCGAAGTACAGGAAGGGCGCCCAGGCCATATCCAAAAAATCGTATTCACAGGCTTTACAAAAGCAGAGCAAGACGACATCACTGAGCAGATGTATTTAAAAAAATACAACTTCCTTTTGAGTTGGCTCACAGGAACAGGGATCTACCGAGATGAAGCGCTAGAACAAGATCGGATGACGATCCTCACCTATTTGCACAACAAAGGGTATGCTGATGCAAGGGTACAAATCGATCTCACAGATGATGCGCAGACGGGAAAGCTGATCGTCGAAATCACCGCCCATCGAGGGCAAATCTACCGATTCGGAAATATCTGCTTTGAGGGGAACACCCTCATTTCTAATGAAGAGATCGCAAAGAGATGCCAGCTCCTTGAAGGGGAGGTTTTTTCTCCTGAAAAAGTGAGAGAGACGAGCCAAGCGATTAAAGATCTCTACGGCCAAAAAGGGTACATCGATGCGAGCGTCCAATATGAGACTCTCCTCGCAGAAGATGAGCCAGTTTTCAACGTCCAATTCTCGATCGATGAGGGGCAACAGTATAAAGTGGGGCTGATCCATATTTTTGGAAACGTCTCCACGAAATCAAACGTGATCCTCCGAGAATCTCTCCTCGTCCCTGGAGAAACGTTCGACTCTCGTAAACTCAAAGCGACCCAACAGAGACTCGAAGCGGTCGGCTATTTCAAAAGCGTCAATGTCTACGCCGTCCGCACTTCCGAAGATGATGAACTGGGAAGCACCTATCGCGATGTTTATATTGAAGTAGAAGAGACGACCACAGGAAACGTCAGCCTCTTTATGGGCTTTAGCTCAACGGACGACGTGTTTGGGGGACTCGACTTGACTGAAAGGAATTTCAATCTCCGCGGCCTTGGGAAAATGTTGGGAGGGAACCTATCCGCTCTCCGTGGCGGAGGGGAATATTTCCATGTCCGAGGAACATTAGGGAGAAAGCAAAATAACATCTTAGTCTCCTGGATGAACCCTTACGTTAACGACACCTTATGGCGTTTAGGGGTGGAATTGAGCCGAACATACAGTGAACTTCAGAAGAACGTCGACGTAGTCACTTATGGTGGGTCGGTCACTACAAGCTATCCGCTCACAAACTTCTGGACAGCTGGAATGCGCCAAAGGATCAGACACTCTAAAGACAACCTAGATCTCCACTCCCTTGGCAGTTCACAAGCAGCTAACGACTCTTTAGCTGAGATGAAACAGCAACTAGAACAAGACGGATTGATCTCGGCGTTCAGCGGTAATCTAAGCTACGACTCAACTGACAACGCCTTTAAACCCCATCGAGGCTGGCGCTCCTATTTTGAGACAGAGGTGTCAGGCATTGGTGGAAAGTATGACTTTTTCAAGGTGAGCTACATCAATGCGATCTACTTCCCAGTTTGGAAAA
>CAYWDE010000071.1:0-8129 GCA_964456885.1 uncultured bacterium
TTTTTCAGAATATCTAGGCTATAGGTGGTTATATATTTCTACTCCAAGAAATCGGCTACTCCGTTGAATTTCCGTTAGGCTCCGGCAAGAGACCTTTTTTCTAAGCTCTTTTTTCCCCTACTTTGCATAGAGAAACTCCGGGTGTATGATTCGAACATACGACCAATGGATTAACAGTCCACTGCTCTACCACTGAGCTAACCCGGATCAGAAATGAAAGGACTATCATAAATTTGAACGGTATTAACAAGCAAGGAAATTCCCTTGTGGTGGAAGATCTAAGCTGTTAAAATTTTTTCCTATGAGTGAACAGCTAAGTGGCTATGTAGATGCGATTGTCTATGCCCAACCAGACAATGGCTTCACAGTTGCACGTCTCAAAGAACCGAAGAAAAAAGATTTAACGGTCATCGTCGGCTATTTGCCTGGAATACAGGCAGGCGAAAACGTCGTTTGTACTGGGATCTGGAAAGTCCACCCGAGCCATGGGCGGCAGTTCGAAGTGGCCGAATTCAGCGTCGAAGCTCCATCTGATGTGATAGGGATCCAAAAATATCTCGAGTCGGGCCTTGTGAAGGGGATCGGCCCCGTCTATGCGAAGAAAATTGTGGACCGCTTTGGGGCGAACACCCTCGATGTGATCGATAAGACCCCCCATCGCCTCAATGAGATCGATGGGTTGGGGAAAAAAAAGATCAGGCAATTGAGAGAGTGTTGGAATGAGCAGAGGGCCATCCGGGAAGTGATGGTCTTTTTAAGGGCTCATGGGGCAAGCCCCGCCTACGCTCAAAAAATTTATAAGCAGTATGGGGAAGAGAGCATCGCCAAGGTGAAGGAGAACCCCTACCAGCTTGCCAAAGAGGTTTTTGGGGTGGGCTTTAAGATGGCCGACTCGATCGCTTTAAAGCTCGGCTTTGCCCTCCACTCGGCAGAGAGGCTGGCGACGGGGATCGAGTTTGTATTATGGGAGCTCGCCAATGAGGGGCACACCTGCCACCCTCATGCGGAGTTCTTGCCCATCGCAGCTGCGATGCTCGAGGTTGAGAATAAACTGATTGAAAAAGCGATCAAAGATCTCGTGAATAAGCAGCTGATCGAACAAGAGGGGATGATCTGGCTCAAGCCCTACTTTGCCTACGAGCAAGGGATCGCAAAAGATCTATTGCGCCTCTACCATGGGAAACAGGCGATCCGCTCAATCCAGACAGACAAAGCGGTCGACTGGGTTCAAGGGCAGCTCTCGATCCAGTTCGCCGAGCAGCAGAAAACAGCGGTTATGCAGGCCCTGACCGATAAAGTCCATATCATCACAGGGGGGCCCGGTACCGGTAAAAGTACGATCACAAAAGCGATCTTAGCGATTACGAGTAAGCTGACCGACAAGATCCTGTTGGCAGCTCCTACAGGAAGGGCGGCTAAAAGGATGACCCAAATCACCCATAAGCTCGCCTTCACGATCCACGCCCTTTTGGAGATGGATTTTGCTTCTGGAGGCTTTAAGAGGAATAAAGACAACCCCCTCGATTGCGATCTCCTCATCATCGATGAGGCGAGCATGATCGATACTCCCCTCTTGTTTCATCTGTTGCGTGCGATCCCGACCCGGGCAAGAGTCCTCTTTGTGGGAGATATTGATCAATTGCCGAGCGTTGGTGCAGGAACAGTGCTGAGAGATCTGATTAGTTCGAAGCAGATCGGCGTCACCTGCCTCACCGAAATTTTCCGGCAAGCTAAGGGGTCGAAAATCATCACCAATGCCCACTTGATCAATCAGGGGCAATTCCCCGAGATCAACACACATGAGCGGAGCGATTTTCACTTCATCAATGCAGAGACGCCTGAAGCGATCTCCGATGTGATTCTACAACTCGTCTCACAAGAGATCCCCCGCCTTTGGAAATATAATCCGATCGATGACATCCAGGTCCTCTCTCCGATGAAACGGGGGCCGATCGGCGTCGAAATGCTCAATGATCTTTTGCAGAATCTACTCAATCCAAGCAGCAAGCCGATCTTCCGGATGGGGAGGAGGTTCCATCTTCACGACAAGGTGATGCAGCTGAAAAACAATTACGATAAGCATGTTTACAACGGAGATATCGGACGGATCACCGAAATCACCGAGGATGCCCTTTTTGTCCGCTTTGATGAGAAAGAGGTGGAATATGACCTAGCTGACCTCGATGAGCTGGTTTTGGCCTATGCCACATCGGTCCATAAGTACCAGGGGAGCGAATGCCCCTGTGTTGTGATCCCAATCCACACCTCCCACTTCAAACTCCTCCACCGGAATCTCCTCTATACAGCGGTCACTAGGGGAAAAAAACAGGTCTATCTCGTCGGTTCAATGAAAGCGATCGGGATCGCTGTGAATAACAATCAGGTTCAAAAACGGTTCACTGGGCTCGAAAAAGCGATCACAGAAATGGCGAAAACATTTCGGCCCGATACGCATCAGCAAATGGAATTTGTATGAAAGCACTCTATCTCACCCACCATTTTAAAAATTCTGACGAGCTGAAGCTCCCTGTTGAGGAGAGACCTAAGCCCAACATCAAAAAGGGGGAATGCTTAATCCAAGTCCACTCTTCAGGGATCAACCAGAGTGATGCGAAAGGGGCCCTCGGGTTCTTTGATCATGCGAAATTACCACGGATTCCGGGACGTGATTTTGCAGGCGTCGTGGTTGAGGGGAAAAGAGCTGGGGAAAAAGTTTGGGGAACAGGAGGGGCCGCAGGGATCGATTTTGACGGGACTCATGCCGAATTCATCGCTCTTCCGGAAGAAGCTCTGGCAATAATACCCAACAACTTAACTCTTATCGAAGCGGGTGCTCAGACCCTCCCCTATGTGACAGCTTACTATGGACTTATCAGCCGCGCTCAGCTGAAAGCGGGGCAAACAGTATTAGTCATTGGGGCTCTTGGGCAGGTGGGACAAGCTGCGATGGCGATTAGTCGATGGAAAGGGTGTAAACCGGTAGCCCTTGTAAGGGAAAAAAGCCTCCCTAAAGCTAAATCGATGGGATGGGAAGCAACCTCCACCATCACCTCTCAGTTCGATGTGATCATCAATCCATTGGGTTCCATTTATTGGGATGAAGCGCTGAGACATCTTAAAAAATTTGGGAAAATGGTTGTAATAGGAGCCGGGCCCGACCCTAAAAAACCGGTGGAGCTCCCCCTTTTGCCTCTTTACAGAGCGAACCAAGATATTTTGGGGATCAATTCGGTCGATTTGAATTTCATCCAAAGCGCAAAACTTTTAAATGAATTAACGCCCGGATTTGAATCGGGCGCTTTAACCCCTTTGTCTCCAGATGCTCTTTTCCCCTTTACTGAGGCGACAGAGGCTTATAGAAGGGTCCTCTCTCAAAGCGATCAGAGGGTCGTCCTCAATCTTTTTTAGCCTCGGATAAAACGGCTTCATTTAATTCCATTTTTCGGAAGAAGAGGGCTTTACTCTCATTCAAATCAAAGATGCGGTGGGTATGAGAGTGTGGGTTCATGAATCCAATTTTTGATTGGACCTTCCCATCTCCAACATAGACGCCTACATGCTCCACCCCATCTTTTTGGTTTAAATAGACAACTAAATCGTTTGGTTTTGGCTCAGTCACATTGGTATATTGCCATCGCTCTAATAATGGAAATATCCCTCTTAAGGATTGATCGTCTCCCTCGTGGATAAAAATCATCTCTTTGGCTCGCACTTCCCCTGTTAAAAGGAGGGCGTAAGCTAAGCAAGGGAGGCGAGTCGGGTCTGCTTTAGCCTCGTTCGGCTCAATCTTAAATGTTTCGAAATCTTTTCTCGTAAAAGAGACCGGTTCTTGACTCCGCTTCATCCCTAGTGAGGAATATAGCTCGTTTAGAAGTTTAACACTGTTTTCAGGAGAGGGGAATTTCTGAGGATTATTTTGAATATCTAGATTTGGCTGCTTGAAAGCTCTTTTTGCAATCTCTTTTGTAAGCTTTACTAACTTAATAGAATCTTCTGATCGGATCCCAAACATCACTACCGATCTAGTTGGATCTTTTTTTAATAATCCGCAAACCTCATCCGCCTCCTTTTCAATCTCAAGTTCAATCCGTTCTGCAATGAATTGAGGAGATCCCTGCCCCTGTCTTAATATCTCTGGGAGTGCCTTTTGTACAGCTGTTGTCAGCATAGTATAGTTCCCATAAATGAAACCTACTTTAGGGTCTTTTGGCGAATAAGCTTGATAGCGCCTCTTCCTGTTCATCATAGAAACTTCGAGAGAGGAGGGGGTTAAATCTTCAAAAAATTTAGGTTTAACAGTTGCTACTGCGCTCATGATTCTCCTTTTGTTAAGAGGAAATATAATAACCAGAAATACAAGGTATATTCCAGGGAATTTAGGAATAATAGAGAGATTCAGCGTATAGATTATTTTTTAATATTATCTATTTTGTTTATAGGTGTATAATTTTCTCAAAAAAAAAGGTGGCAACATGCTCCGAGTTTCTCCTGGGGAGTTAGTTTTCTCAGCTCAAGGATTAGCAGAGACCCTTCTCAATGCTGGGAAAGGTGAATCTGCAATATCAAAAATCGGCTACCACCTGGTAGGTAGAGCCGCTTTAGTGACCGCTTCTTTGGCGGCTTTAGCCGAAGCTGTGACCCGGGCTGTCGTAGGCTCTTTGACGCTTCTTATCCACTTCGTTACTTTAGGTCTATTTCAAGAAATTAAGATGTTTGGCTTAAAAGAGATTCAAAAAGGGGCTGACGCTAGCTCAATCAGCTTTAACTGCCTCCTTTCCCTCATCTCCCCTCAGAGATTACTCGATTATCTCACGCCTGTAAAAACTATTGAATCTCAAGATAACAAAAGCAAAAAGGGAAAGACAATAATAGAAGAATCTCCTCATCTTCCTATACCTCTCGTTTCCCCACTTAAATTAGAGACTGAAAAAACACCCGCTACCTCGATCAATTCCGTTTCAGATCGAAGGGGATTAGAGGTAAATTATCAGAAATCTTCTCCCACTATGTCTCGAGAGTCAAATGAGACGGAAGCAGATGGATGGGTGGTCCAAGATGATGATGGTGAATTTTCTCTTTCAGATGATGAAGAATTCGATTATCAGCCTGAAAACCTTACCCCTCTCATGAGGTCCCAACGGCTCAGAAGAGGGCCCAAAAACATTGAGCGCAGACTACTAAAACACTTTGAGCGTGCACAAGATCAAGCAGCTAAAGAGGCTGATAAAAAGTTCCGATACCTTTCTGCGCCTGCAGATTTTAAAGGGAAAAGGGAAATAGAAAAAGTGCCCGGTTATGAAGTGGGCGTTTCCCATTTTATCGGGCGGAGAAAGGAGATGGAAGATCAACATTTGGCCACCTCCTTTGATTTAAATGTTGATGGGAAAATCTATCCGATTCAATTATTTGGAGTCTTAGATGGTCATGGAGGAGGACAAGCTTCGCTCTATCTAAAAAATAACTTAGCAAAAAAATTGAAGGAGACGCTTGAAGAATTTTGCTCTCGGGGGATGTCTCATGAAAACATTTGGAATGCCCTAAAACAGACATTTGTTAGATTAAAAAGGGAGTTTAAGGAGCCTAAATCGGGGTCTACAGCGACAGTTGCGATGATCTTCAATCAAGAAGAACTATGGACCGCGAATGTAGGCGACTCAAGAACGATCTTAGATAGCGGGATCCAGCTCAGCGAAGATGCTAAACCTACAGACATTTATTACAAGCAGAAGATCGAAAACCGAGGTGGCAAGGTGATCAATGGGAGGATCAATAGACAATTGGCTGTAGCAAGAGCTATTGGAGACCATAATGTGGGAGCTGTGAGCGCTAGACCTAAAATCACCGTTTATCCATTGGCTCAAATCCCTAAAGGGGGCCATTTAATTTTGGCTTGTGATGGAATTTATGATGTGTCGAGCACTCGACAAATCGCGAAGGGTGTTCAAGAACATCGAGAGGAATCGGCGGCTCAAATAGCGAGCGATCTCGTTTATTCTGCTTATCAGGCCTTTTCATTGGATAACCTATCAGCTTTAGTGGTGAAATTTGTATAGATTTCCTAAAATCTCCGGACAGCTGCGACGCCGATGTGATCGCGGGAGAGATCCCAGTCGAAGTGCTGGATACCCAACCCAGATGGGAGGGATTTCCCAACAATCAGGCGGGTATTCCGAGTCGTTTCCTTAACACGGGTAGAGGTGGAGAGATAGTTATTCTCCTGAGTCCCATCCTGATAAAGGCTCTCCCCTCTAGCTATTTTCCGATTGAAATAGGTGGTCACAGTCTCCCTGAGTAAGGGAACTTCAAAATTTACAGAAGTCTTCCCACTTAAATCTGCAACCATTCGATCTTGTTCTTCGGGAGATAGATACCGACTTCCCGGGAGGACCGTGTTGGTGTGCAAAATCCAATAAGGGGTATCACTAGGCCGGATATCCCCATGTTCATTACGAGCGAGATCTCTAAAAAATCTGAACCGAAGGGGATTTTCACCAGGATACAGTTTTTGCCCCCGATTGTTTAAGACACGCTCTCCGTAAGCTGAGGCGCTCGCTTCTAGTTCATTGAGAGTTTCATCCGTTTGCAACGAAAGAGACCATTTATCGAGGTATTTATAATAATTCCCATCATCAGGTTTTCGCTCATCTCCCCAAATTGGGCACTTACTATCGAGGATTTGCGTCATTTCCGGGGGCAAAGAGGGAACTAGGTTGGGAAGGGCGCCTCTAAGCTTTAGCGCTGTGTACCAATCGGTTAAAATTGAGGGAAGTAGGTCTGGTTGACATAATCTTTCAAGACTTAAATCAAAGAGAGAAGAAACTCTCTTTTCTGTTCCTGAATTTAGATCAGGTAAAATCGAACGGGTCAGGATAGAGCGGGTGACAAGCTCAACATTTTGATAAAGGGTCCGTTCAAGTTTTTCCAGATACCCATTCCGATAGAGTTGTTGCTCTACAAATGGGGTAAAAAGGCGGATTATTTGCTCTTCGGGAGTGATCCATTCTCGCGATTGGGATCCGCATGGAGCTGGAGTTGCCATAGAGGCCATATCATCTCATGAAAATTATGTTAAATTTATCTGCAATCTATTATTAATAAAAAATTTATTATATACCCGATCTTTCCTCTGCCCGATGCCAGAGGCCTACGCTAAGGGCCGCCGCTCCTACAGCAGCAGCTCCCATCCATTTAAGATCTCTGATCTTACAAATGGGTTTGAGAGTGAAATAAGCACGTAGGTGTTTTTGGGCCCAAGCATGTTTTGCTGCTTCCTCGCGATCTTCGTTAGAAATGGGACCACTGGCGAGCAAAAGAGAAAGATGACGATCACATCTATGCTTGGCTGCCGCTATCACCGCTTCCCCTCGCGCTTCGTCTGATATGTCCCCGCTTTCTAACAGTGCTTTCATTTGTTGGGTTTCCAGCCACATTCCTGTTACTACGGCTTCTTCCCGTTTAGGGGTCGGAATGGGCCCGTTTTTCAATAGAATGTCTACGATTTCAAAGCTAAGAGCTCTTACCACAGCTTCTCCTCGCGCTTCTTCTGTAATAGGACCGTTGCTCAATAAAAGCTGAAGTATTTCCTTATTATTTGTTTTGGCCGCTCGTATGACTCCAAGCCCCCGCCTTCTTTCTGAAATAGGACCGTTTGCTAGCAAAAGACGAGCAATTTCTGGACACGAGAGTCTGGCTGTACGCTCAATAGCTTGACCTCGCCAATCCTCTGAAATAGGCCCCGTTCCAAGCAGGAATTCCACCAGGGGTAGAGGGGCTGCTCTCGTATTAATGGCAGATGCGACTGCCTCGCCGCGAAGTTCCTCTGTGATTTGTCTATTTTCTAAGAGTGTCCGTACAAGTTCCTTTCGGCCATTCTTGGCTGCTTGAAGAACCGCGGGACGCAGTTCCAAATCAGATAGGGGTCTTATTTGTAACAAGAGCCGTAAAATTTCCCGATAATTTTCCGGATCTACATTCTCCCTGTGCTCATCTATGGCTAATCGAATTGCCTGAGCGCGCCTTTCTTCTGAAAGAGGTCCCTTTGTAAGAAGCATTTCAAGAACAGCGCGCTCTCCAAAACCAGAGGCAGTAACCATTCCCCACTCAAGATCTCCCTGTGTAGTGGGAGTTTC
>CAYWDE010000072.1:0-8064 GCA_964456885.1 uncultured bacterium
AGCTGCAGAAAAACTGAAGCAAATTTTGAGGAATTACTCGAGAAGGGTGACCGAATTCCTCTCTGTATTCCTTTCTCCCTATACAAAGGATTGGAAACACGATTATGCTAGCTTTAGACCCTTTCAGGAAAAGGGGAGAAAATTGCGATTGAGAGCGAGAAATGATCTGATCCACGTTGACTCTTTCCCGACAAGACCCCTCCATGGAGCTCGTATATTGCGTTTTTTTACCAATATCAATCCGACGGAAGGGAGACATTGGATCACTTCAGATAATTTCGCAGAACTTGCAAAACAGTATGCAGATAAAGTCTCTATCCCCCAATCAACAAGCTACGACCTGAAAAGTCGGATAGAGAGAAAAATGCGCCGTCTTTTGCAATCTACTGGTCTTAAACTGCCTCTCCGCTCTCCGTACGATAGTTTTATGCTCAACATGCATAACTTTTTAAAGGAAAATGGGGAATTTCAGGAAAATTGCCATAAAGATCATTGGGAATTTCCTCCGGGATCGTGCTGGGTTGTATTCACCGATCAGGTGTCTCATGCAGCTCTTGCTGGCCAATATGCGATCGAGCAAACATTTCTCATCCCTCCAAAAGCCCTCCTCCTTCCTGAAAAATCACCTGCCGCGGTTCTTGAGAGGCTTTCTGGGAAGAATTTAATTGATAGGGAGCTGTTAAGTGAGTTGTTTGTCTGAATTTTTTCAAGAAATAGGTGGATAATCGTAGGGAGAAGCTCCTTGAATAGCCCCCTTAATGTGAAAAAGTGGCAAAAAAGCTTTCACAAGTGGTACTATCCCCTTCCAAGAATATAGGAACGCTCATGACTAAAATGCCTCGTACAAAATACCGTTGGTTTATTGCTAGTTTGATCTTTTTTATTACGCTTGTTAATTTTATTGACCGATCTGCAATCTCTTTTGTAATTAATCCACTCAAGCAAGAATTCCATTTTACAGATACCCAGTTTGGGATGATCCTTTCCGCTTTTGGATTAGGATATATCCTCCTTACTGTCTTAGGAGGTTGGTTTGTCGACCTTTGGGGGGCTCGTGTCGTTTGGCCCGTTGCGGCGATCGCTTGGTCGTTATGCGTTGGATTTTTAGGCATTGCTACCGGTTTTTGGGGTTTTATTGCTCTCCGATTTCTTTTAGGAGTCTCTGAAGGGCCCCATTTTCCAGCCATGACCCGCTCTATTAGTAATTGGCTCTCGCCGATGGAAAGGGCTCGGGCTCTCTCCCTTGGGCTTGTAGCCATCCCCCTCTCTTCTGTGATCGGAGCCCCCATCACCTCCTACCTCGTTGCCGATTTTGGTTGGAGATATATGTTTTTCATTATCAGCTTATCGGGGATTCTTTGGGCGATTGTTTGGTACCTCTGTTTTACCGATAGACCTGAAGATTGTAAGTATGTGTGCCCGGAAGAGAAAAAATTGATCGCGACCCCTTCTCTTATGCAAGGGGAAAAGAAAAAATCTTTTGTCGATTGGCGCTTTATCCTGACCCATCCAGCCTTGATTGCGAATAACATCGCCTATTTCGCCTTCGGCTATATGCTCTTTTTTGCCACCCTCTGGCTCCCTGGATATTTTCTATCGCAGCATAATCTAAACCTGAAGAGCGTCGGGTGGTACCTCACTATCCCTTGGCTTGTAGGCGCGATTTTCCTAAAAATAGGGGGAATCCTCTCCGATTATCTCTATCGGAAGACGGGGAGCGGTAGGTTAGCCCGTTCCCATCTCATTTGGATCACTCAGTTGCTGGCAGCTGTTTTCTTTGTCCTTCTCAGCTATACGACGACCCTCGGTTGGTCCATCTTCTTTTTAAGCTTGGCTCTCGGGTTTGGTCTGATGCCTCAACCCGCTTTTTTCAGTATCAATATCGATGTGGCTAAAGAGCGGGCTGGAAGTGCGCAAGGGATCACTTCTGGCTGTCTATCGATCGCTGGAGTCATCGCTCCAATCATGACCGGCTGGCTCATCGACCTGACAGGAAATTATCAAGCGGCTTTCCTTTTACTGGCAGGACTTTCGGTCATTGCTGTGATCACAGTGATCTTGTTCCACCACCCAGATAAAGAGTGGTCCGTCGCTTATCAAAAATCTTAATTAAATCGGGCCGGGTTCCAACCCGGTCCGATTTTTTCCTTGTCGCAATTATTTTCTTTTCTTAGTCTGTCTCGCATGTTTTACATGCTCTTTATATTCCTTTCCATTCTTGTTCATGCGGAATCGCCTGATATAGGCTCGATTATTTCTGCAGAAAATGAGCCTTCAGCTCTTGTTGCCAACAAGGTCAATGCAATTACTGGTAAGTGGCACCCTGTAGAAAATGATCTTATCATTCAGGGAGTAGAACCTATTACGATCCAGCGAGTATTTGTTGGTGGAAATAAGGAATGGGTTCTATTTTCTTCGATATCTATAGAAAAAGCCTCTTCCCATAGAGCGGGGCACTCTTACATCGTTACAGAGAGTACGGGGAGTCAGATCAGATATCAATTTACCGATCAAAAGAAGATGATCGGATCAGAAAGATACAGGAAGTATATCCCTGTTGATCTGAATAAAGGTTATACAAACACCTCTCGAGGAGTCATCTCAAGCCGTTCAAATTTGCATAATCAGACTCTTTGGGTGGGGCCTGAAGAGAAGCATTTAATTCTTTACTGCTCAGACGGGAGAGTCCGGACATATAGAAGAGTCAACTCCTCCTTCTATCATTTGACAGAGGAGCAACTTCCCAATGGGAATTGGATCCTATATGAGTATCGTAAGCATAAAAAAAATTATCAGCTTGCATCGATTCGAACTACAAATTCTGCGCGAAATATTGTCTATACCCAGGCCGATTTTTCCTATGAATATAATAAGCATGAGATATTAAAAACATGCAGAATCACAGGAAGCGATGGCCAAACGGTCAAATACAATTACAATGAGAGGTCAATCTCATCGGTTGTTTCTTCAATCCACCCTGATGAATCCTTTGGCTATTTTAACTTTGATTACCCTTTCTATTTCTCAAAAGCTCTCAAGTCGATTTCTTTACCCTCGAATCGGATCTTAGAGGCGAACTATTACAATTTTAATTCGCCTACTGTAAATGGGAAAAAAGTTGAGTTAAAACATATTCCTTATGAATTCCAGTTCAATGGGGAGATTTACGATAGGTTAATGCCTGATCCCCGTTCTGGACGAGTGATGACTTTATCTAGTTCTACTGGATCCAATCCCAATCCCCAACCTACCCATTTCTTTTTTTATGAGCTAAATGAGAATAAGACCTCTGTATTCGATATAGAAAACAGACGGACAGACTATCATTGGGATGACCATTTCCGCCTCAATCAAATAGCCCGTTATTGTAAAGAAGGGAAACTGGAAAACATAAGCCGGTTTTCTTGGAGTCAGGAAGGGAATCTCCTCTATAAAAGTTTATTAGACGGTAATCAGAATCCCATTTGGTTGAAAGAATACGTTTATAATCGCCTTGGAGACATTATTGAAGAGCGTATTTATGGGAATCTTTCCGGTAGAAGTGCCCCATTAGTTTTGAATTCAGAAAATAAACCTGTTGCAAATGGAGTCGAAAGTTACTGCCGTAGATTCAGTTATATCATCGAAAATGAAATTTCAAGGCTCCAATCTGCAGCAGAGGATCAAGGGAAAAGAGTTGAATATACCTATCTAAACGAATCGGATTTGATCACCTCTCAATTTGCATACGATGGAGATCTCCTTAAAGAGCGGAAATTTTGGGAATATGATGAAAACAGGCTCCTAGTTCGAGAAATCACCGAAGATGGGAAAACACGTCTGATTCGCCAAATTACACCTAAACCAGAGGCCCCTTATCAAGGGATGCCCTGGATCATTGAGGAGAAATATGGAGATCAAGGCATTGAACGGTTAATCCGAAAGGCGGTTTTACACTACACCACAGGCGGACGGATTTCTCAAAAAGACATTTCCGATTCAGCCGGTGCTTTTCGGTATAGTCTTCAATATAAATATGATGAAAAAGGGCGTCTAATCGAGGAAACAGACCCTATAGGACGTGTTGAGCAATTTAGTTATGACTCTTGCGGCAATCGGATTTCCCATAAGAAATCATCAGGGAGAACCTCCTCTACATTTACCTATGACCACTCCAATCTACTCACCTCTTCCCATCAGTTGGGAGATGATGGAGTTTTTCTCCATGAAGAGTATAGGTATGATCGAAAAAATCGCCTTATATTTGAAGAGAAGCCTCTTGGGCACCAAGCGACTTATACCTATAACTCTTCTGGGCTTGTTGCTGAGAAAAATTTCCCTCTTTTAGGTCATAAGGTCTCATATATTTACGATTTTTTAGGTCGCCCTATTGAGGAAATAGATCCAGAGGGCCACACCACTAAAACTGCTTACAATGCATCTAATCAGCCGATCCGAATTGAACATCCAGATGGAGGCGTTGAGGAGTTTGTCTATTACCTCAATGGAAAGCTGAAAACAGCGACCGATCCTTTAGGTTTAGAAACCTCCTATACATATGATTGGCAAGGGAGACAAATCTCCAAAACTCTTTCGATAAATAAACAGGTTTTGCATGAGGAGCTATCAGAATATGACAACTTCCACCTCATCAAGAAAACAGATGCTGAGGGGAATCAGACGGTCTACAGATACAATCTAGCAGGACAACTCATTGCTACTGAAATGGGTGAGGAGAAGACAGAATATGTCTATGACTCGTTGGGACGCCTCTTTCTAGAGAAAAAAGGGGGAATACAAACAATCAGGGAATATGATCTTGTAGATCGGCTTATTGAGGAAAGGCAAGAAGATGAAAAACAGGAGATTGTTCATCGAGTCCAGTATAGCTATGATACTGCAGATAACCAAATCTCTATGACGCGATGGATTCAAGGGGAAGAGTCAAAAGAAACTATTGTTTACGATTCAATAGGCCGCCCTATTCAAAAAAGGGATCCTCTTGGAAATACCTCTCAAATAATCTACGAGCAAAAGCCCCTTCTGAAAGAAACCGCTATAGACCCACTAGGCCTTAAAACGGTCAAGACCTACAATTCTCAACGTAAAGTCACTACCTTGGAGATTTTTTCCTCAGATGGAATACTCCTCGATCATCAAGAATTTTTCTATGATTTTCGAGGAAATCTGACTCAACAACGTTCTCAAATCTTTGCCCCTTCCCGCCTCACCTCTGTTACCTGGACATATGATTGCATGGGGCGTCTTGCAACTCAAACTGAGGGGACGTTAAATCCCAAAATTACACAACACTCGTATAATAAGAAAGGGGAGCTAATCCAAACCATTAAACCGGATGGGGTTACTTTAAGCTATTCTTATGAGCCTCTTGGGTTTCTCTCTTCATTAACGTCTTCCGATCACTCAATTTCCTATACGTATTCTCATGACCGCTTGGGAAGACAGCTTAGTTCTCTTGATTTGAATACAGGCCAAAAGACTGAGAAAAGATATGACCCACAAGGTCGTCTGATTCAAGAGGTTTTAGGGACTGGATATAAGCTTCGCAACCACTACGATTCTGAAGGGAGGCGAGTCCGGTTGACCCTTCCCGATACCTCTTTTATTTCATACGATTACGGACCTTTACATATAAGCAGAGTTTCCCGTTATAACACTTCTCAAAAACTGGTTTACAGCCACACTTTCGATGCTTACGACGAGAGCGGCCATCTTCTTAAAGAAACTCTCATTGGCGATCTGGGTGTTTCCCATTCCGATTATGACCTCTTAGGGAGGAAAAAGGGCTTTTCATCCCCCTATCTCTCTCACAAGATCCTAGAGCGAGACCAGGTAGGCAATATCTTAAAAACAGATCTCAATGGCCTAGAAACTGAGTATAGATACGATGGTCTATATCAGCTCGCCTCTGAAAATGGGATGTTCTCACACAATTACCTCAACGACGCTCACTACTGCCACTTAGAAAAAGACGAAAAAAAATATGAAATCAATGACCTATTACAAATAGAAGATCTGAAATATGATTCAAATGGGAATCCCCTTGGAGAGTCAGATTTCTCCTATACCTATGATGCTCTTGATCGGCTCATTCGGGTTGAGACCCCTTCTCAACAAATCTCCTACACTTACGACTCAGATCATAGACGTCTTTCAAAAATCATCCAGAAAAATGGGAATAGTTTTCAGTATGATTTCCTCTATGATGGGGAAAATGAGATAGGGACGATTCACCCATCTGGCCTAATTATTGAGTTGCGTGTGCTCGGCCGCGCTGCCCGTTCTGAAATAGGAGCTGCCATTGCAATGGAGCTCCAAGGAAAGGTTTACGCCCCAATTCATGACTTAAATGGGAATGTCCTTCTCCTAGTTTCCCTTGAATCAAAAAAACCCGAAATAACCCACCATTACAGCGCTTTTTGTGAAGAAGGGACATCTCGACCTTCTCCCAATCCTTGGCGCTTCTCCTCTAAACGGGCCGATGAGGAGACGGGGCTTATTTATTACGGGAGGAGATATTACTCTCCCTCTCTCAGCCGTTGGCTAACCCCTGATCCTGCCGGATTTACCCTCGGATTAAATCTATACACTTTTTCCAAGAACAACCCTCTTCTTTACCTAGATTTCTTTGGTTTATACCATTCAGACCGCGCCTCTGATATCCACTATTTCGATCCCTATCACACAGAGACGAGCTCTTTTTACCTAAATACAGTAGGAGACCGAGACCTGGGGACAATTGACTACCACTGCGGTATTAATAATTGTGGATCTGATGTAGAATCGGCAATAGCTTCTTTGTATGCAACTCTTGATGAATCTTATGCAATAACAGGGCACTGGATTCACGATAATAGCTTAGCAAGAGGACTTAGTTTGGTTGGCTCTGAAAAATTATGCGGTCGCCGTTCTATAAAAACCCTCATGCCTGGGATGGCATTATTAGCCGCTGTAAATTTAAAGTGTTCGTATATTGAGGACGTGATTGAGTATGAATTTAAATACATATCTGAAAAAGCCGATAAAATCCTAAAAGAGGGCAATCCAAATTTAAAACAGGTTCATGTTTCTTTCAGCAATGCAAGCTATTCCCTGAGTAAAGCCCTTGAAAGGCTATCGGCAGAGCAGAGAAGTACAGTAGTTCTTATATCGGTAGGGCCTACAAAGATTATAGAAAACGATCTGGCTCACCACGTATACAATGTCATAGGGAATAAAGATTACCCCTCTAAACTCTGCAACGGATATTTTAAGTCGGTTATTGAGAGAGAAAATGCTAACGTACGTTTTATTCCTCAAGAACAAACAAAGCCATTTGTTTTCGGGCATTATTTTGAGCAGCCAGATTATCAGTCAATGGTGGAATTAATAATTAGCAAAGAAATTTCTGGTGATTATGAAATATACTAAATATGTTTTTTTTATTTTTTTATTTTTATTTGGGTGTAATTCTAGATGCGATATCTCTCAGTTAATTCCAGAATTTAAATTAATAAAAAATATATCAGATAAAATTCAATCGGAAAAAGGATTGATTTTGTCAATGTACGGAATTAATAATGATTTGCCTAAGGATTATAAAAAGAAAAATATTACAGCAAATTTTTCCGTAGCTTATAGATTGCCTAAAACAAAAAACGATCTAATTTCCTTAGAACAGGCGAGATGTTTCTTGGTTTTTGTTGCTGAGAGTTTGTTATACGCAATCAATCATGATCCTGAGATTAAAGAACGTCTGGAAGTCTTCCCTTTCCCAAGCGATCTACTCAAAATTAGCATTTATTTTGAAGATGAAAATAGAGTTCAGTTAGCCAATGGTGGAATTTCTGATCTATATTTTTCTAAAGGGAAAATCATATATGAACGATATGAAATTCATGGATACAACCCCTACCCGTTAGGAAAACACTTTATTGTTCACGAAGAAAGCTATGCGGATGCTTTAGAAATCGTGAAACAGCAGGGATGTCTAGATTTAGTCAAGTAGTTAAGAATTGTACTTTCTGTGAGAAGCGGAGCCTATTTGTAGTTGGCCTCAATGTCAAAGAGTTCTTAAAGACATAT
>CAYWDE010000073.1:0-8007 GCA_964456885.1 uncultured bacterium
ATATTGGCCCAAGGCAAGTCATTGAGGAGATCTCTTTTCCTACGCTCGAAAACCGCTCAATTAAAGGCCGAAAACAGATCATCCGCCTTTGGAAAAGGCTCTTTTCTAAAACCTCCCCCCTAGTCGTAGTAGCCTATGATTGTGGATTAGAGCCTACTGGAGATCTCAAGGAGCAAAATAAACTCGCACAGCTGATTGCTGGGAAAGCCTCTCTTCTGGCAGAAATTAGCAAGAAACCCATTAAATTGAGAGTCGCGTTAACTCATTTAGATAAAGTACCCGGCTACCTTGAATTTGCCCGTTTTTTAAAGCAGCAGAATTTAACATTCACTATCCCCCTCTCTTCAGACTTTGAAACAAACCATCTAGCAACTCATTTACAATCTTTTGCCGAAGAACACCTCACCCTGATCCTCACCTCAGTCTCCCACACAGACTATACGAAAATACTCCAGTTTTTTAAACAGATGCCCTACCTATTTTCTGCGGTGGAGGAATTTTTACGGGCTATTGTTTCCCGCGTCTCTTTAAAGAATTCGATCGACCTAGATAAACTCTGTTTAACCTCTAATCAAGAGAGTAGTTCCTCCTCCTCTGTTTTCCAGTGGGCACAGACCACCTCAATCCCCCTCTTTTTCCGCTACCCTTTATTGAGGCATCAAATCACTGCAGGACTACTATATACAGGGATTGCCACCCTTTTGATCCATTCCTACTTGAATGTGCGAAATGAATTGATCTATGTAAAAAAAGGGATCGAGTCATTGGATCTCCTCCAATTTCCCTCCTTTTACAATCAGATCGCCAATCACAGGGAACCGATTAAAAGCCAACCCCACCTTCTCTCCTCCGTATACCCCTATTTCTTTACAAATCAGCTCGATACAGCAAAGGATCAACTGGCCCACCGGATTCGAAAACACATCATTGAGCCCTCTTTTCGGAAGACAATCCTAGAGAATAAAGGGGAATTTAAATACCTCTATTTCTTAGGACTGATGCAGTCGACCGCAGACAATCACATGGGGAAATTTGTCTATAAAAATGCGGGAGATTGGAGCAAGGTATTGGGGATCGATGAAAAATTGATCAAAACCTATGTAACTTGCTCTTTAAAACCACTCCCCGCCACTTTATTGACAGAAAGTAAAGTGAGCCCTTTCCTCCCCCTGACGAGCCTCGATCCTTGGTTTTCCTATTTGAAAAAAATCAAGCACATTACAGATCAGCCAATTTTTATTGAACAATCTACTGAAGAGAGAGAGATCAATAAAGAGACCGAAAGGCTCCTTGTCGCAGTTAGTCGGCTCAGAGGTGACCCCCTTATTTTCGCAATCGCGACTCTGCTCGATGAGGCGGGGTTTAAAGAGAATGAAAATATCAAGACGGTCCACTGGGTAGGGGAGAATATCGATGCTTTAGAAAATTTCCTCCTCTTTATCATGCACACATATATTCCCACTCCCAATATCCAAGGGATGAATATCACGCAATTCTTCGCTAAAATTAAAGAGGTTACCCTCCTCTCTGCATCAGAAAATGAGCTTTATAATTTCACTCTCAATGGTCAACTCTTCTCTTTTGACTCTAAGAAGTGGACCGACCATATCATTACCCACAATATTGAGGAGTCGCTTCAAGAGTACATGTCTGCAAACTCCGATAGCAACGGTGCGATCTTTTTTAGCCATACTCACGAACCTCCAGAACCGACTGTGGCCCATTTCCAAGAGCTCTTCCCTGTATTCAAAACCCAAGTGGTTATCCCTGGGCGCTATTCAAGAGGAGATTTTGAAAAGAAAGTGCGCTCCCCAGCAGAAAAACTCGCCTCCTTTATCGACTCCCTCCCTATCAACATCGAGGAGAAGAAGCGGTTCTCGAATTTCCTCACCCGAGAAACGATCAATTACATCCAAAATTATCAGAGCAAATACATCACCTTTTTCCAAGCCTATGATTTCGAAATAGATTCGATTAAAGGGGCTAAAAAATTGTTGAAAGAGCTCTCAAAACCCACCGCTAGCTTTTACGATTTTTTAAGGACTGTCCAACACCAAACAAATGTATTTGCCCAGCCTATTTTATCGATGAAGACAACCGAAGGGCTCCATGAATTTGCCTTTCTTGATAGCCTGTTACAACACAAAGATGATCAGATTCCGATTACAGAATATCAAAAATTGATGGGCCAAATTCTGGAAGAGTTGGAAAATCCGCCTCTAAATCCTCTGGTTCCGACCCGATTGGCCCCCCATCTAACTCCTGTCGCACAATTCAGTTTGAATATTTTCCAAAATAGACCCGATTCGCATCTTCTCAAAATGCAAGAGTGTTTGAATCAGATAGGGATCCCTGAACGGTATCAACCCTCTTTCACAAAGCCCCTTATCCTAGTCTATAAATTAGGCCTTCAGGAATTAAAATCGGGTATTGAGAGCTTATGGGAGGCAGAATATCACCCTAAAATTGAAACTGTTTTATCGAAATTCCCTTTCAATTCGAAAGAGACAACAGTCGCTACCTTTGAAGAGGTGGAAGAGCTTTTAAATCCCACCTCAAAATTCCAGCAGGAACTCAAAGAAATCGCTGCACTCCTTTCGATTCAAAAAGGGGCTTTTTGGGCCCCAGCCCAAGAGAATCTGGTTTCTCTAGATAAAAAAATCTACCGTGAGCTCAACCACGCCTCCTATATCGCCCATCTTTTGTGGGATCAAGAGGGGAAACCGAAACCTTTAACAATTAGAATATGCTCGATCCCATTTACAACAAAAATTCCCCATTCAGTCCCCTCCCTCTCTTATATCATTGCAGGAGGAGAATCGATGTATAATTTCAATCAAGACCCCTCTTGGCAAACCTTCTCTATCGATTGGTGGAAGCCGGAGAGCTCTTACATCGGAATGGAGCTCCTCAATAAAACTAGATCGACGAAATATTACCGCAACCTTCAAGGCCCCTCTTCCCTTTGGAGTTTCTTCACCCTCTTACAGCGAGGGGAAAAAGAGGATGCGAATATATGGAAGTGGAATTTGCCCGGAAAAAATGATACCGATACTCCAACGGTCTCTTTCCGCTTCGAAAAAAATCCTGAAGAACTTTTTCAACCTAGCGAAATCCTATGAAATATCTATACAGCTTTTTCCTATTAGTGATCCTCTCCGCCTGCGGGCAACGAACTGAGACAGCGACCTTTCAAATCAAAACGGTTGAATCGACCAATAATAACACCCCGTTTTATGTCCTTTTTAAGGCGACCGACTTACCCCACTTTTTAACTGAAGATTATAAAAAAATCGCCCATCAACGGATGTTGGCAGGAGATGATAAAACCTATCTAGAATCGGCTTTTTTCATTCCTGGAGAGACGAAAACAATCACCGTTGAAAAGCAGCCAGATAAAGCGATTGGGGTCTATTTCATCTTCACCCACCCTGGTGAGGAATGGAAATATCTAGCTACAGAAAATGGGAGCGATCACATTAAACTTCTAGTGAGCGAAGATGAGATAAAAAATGTAAGTTCCTTTTAGGCTATGGATATAAATGGATGCAGAAAAACTAAAAGAGGCTTGGTGGTCCCCTTCTAGCTCCTTAGAGTGGGAAGAGTGGGTTGAAATATCCCGCAAAACCCCCTCCCCTTTTTGGAAATCTCTCCTCTCTTTCCAAAAAGAGCTCTCTCCTCTCCCTCCTCAAAGCGAACTGGGGAAAAAATATGATTTTTACTCCGATTTGGTCCTTCGGCATTCTGAATCCAATTTAGCCATTACCTATATCGACGAAAATGGGTTTGTTGAAAACTGGACCTATAAAAAGTTACATCGAACGGTCAATTTTGTCATAAAACAATGGGCTCAGTACGAATTAAAACCGGGCCAAATTGTCGCCCTGATCTTACCTGTCGGCATCGACTTTTTTGTCGCCTTACTTGCGGCTCTCCGCTTGGGGCTGACGATCTCTTATCTCGCCTCCGATTCCCCTTACCTAAGCTCCCCTTTTCTCTCCTCTTTAGTCGATCAATTAGAGCCCACTTGGGTCATCACCGGGGAAAAAGAGGGGCCCCCTCCCTTAGATAAATATCGGAAACTCCCCTTGAAAAACCTGGAAGAGTGTGAACAAGTTAATGGACCCAGCTCCTATGCTTACGATCCGATGCACTTTATGCAACACTCCCTATCGCTCCATTCATCTCCCCCCTTTTCTATTGTCTCTTTGGATGCACAAACCACCTATTTACACGCCTTGAGAGAGGGTCTCATCACGTTGGGACTACAACCAGGAGTCACCTGGACCTCCCCCCTCACTTGCCCCCTCCGAACGCAACCCTGCAGCACATTAATGACCTTTTTAAGTGGAGCCACGCTGCTCCATATTGAGGAAAAAGCGATTGAGAATGACCCCTCTATTTTAAAAAATGAGAAAATCCATTTGTTGGGAATCTCTCCGAGATTACAAAAACTAGGGGGCAAAAAACCGTTATCTATCGGGAAACATCTCAAAGGCTATTATAAGCCCCCCCTTTCCCATCACCCTTCCTCTTGGAAAACTTTTGTCCAAATGAATAAGCTTGAAAAAATCCCCTCTTTTAAGCTCCTGATCGATAATGTCTCGGGAGGCGCCCTCTTTTTTTCAAAGCCCTCTTTAGAAGAGATGAACCCCTTCTTCAAACCCACTCCCCCCCTCTCCTGGTCCTTAGCCGATCTAACTGGAAATCAAGGGGCCCCTTTAAATGGGATGGGGATTTTTAGTTATGGAGATCAGCCTATAGAGACCCATTTCATTGTTGCACAGATAGAAAATAATCTCCTCTTGAGTGGAACAGTAAAACCGTCGATCGAAGGGATAGCAATCCCTATAGAAAAAATCGAATCTACGGTCTCTCAACTCCCCTTTGTAGAACATTGCCTCCTCCATTGCGCTCTGAAGATGGGGGAAACCACCACCTACCGAACCTCTCTTCTCCTATTTATCCACCCTTTAAAAAATCACATCGGAGAGAAAACAAAAAGTGAATGGGTAGAGTCTATAAAAACTCAGATCTCAAAAGAGATAGGGACAGCTTTTTTACCTGACCAGATCGAATTTTATCCCCTCATTCCCCCACTGAAAGAAGGGCGTATTGATCGAGCTCGGTGCGCTGAACAATTTAAACAGGGGCATCTCCATAGAAAACGGGCCTCTCAAGTATATCAGCTGATCAATATTTTAAAAAAAATGGCTCAAGAAAATAGTTCTAAAAAGGGGTGATTTATGCCTGGCAATAATCCTTTTCCTTTTCCAAATCCGAATGTATGTACAGTTGAAGATCCAACAGGGTTCGATTCGATTTGGAATTCAACCGGCTTCAACCCTCTCCAACCTCCCCCTTTATCCAACCACTATCGGGATTACATCCCCGTTGAAACCTACCAAGAAATTCAAGGTCTTCTCCCTCAAACCAATATCTTAACAAATGGAAAACTCGATCAGATCACCCTAATTCCGACAAATAGCTCCCCTCTCACCCTTTCCGCGCAAGCCCTAGGTCCTAAATCTGATGAAGGGTTGATCAACTGGTACATTGAAAACTTTGTTCCGATCGCAGAGGGGTCCCACCAATACCTCTATGTCGATTCGGTGATGAAAATCAGCGTCGGAATGGGGACGAATCTAGCTGATGACCGGTTGAAAGTATTTGAATATAAAGACCCAAAAACAAAACAGCCCCACTACTCCACGGCAGCTCCTGCCCATATAAAAAAGAAACCGGTTTCAAAATTTGATCCGAGTCTATTTATCGATAACGAGGAATATAGGAATGCGGTCCTCGATAAATTAACAACAGTGATCAAATCGTTTTATATAGGCGATCCTCTAGATATCAAAAAAGATCGGTATAAAAGCCATGTGAAAGCGAGCAGACAGCAGCTCTCCGATGCGCTCATGTATCTCGCCAAACGGATTGTCGCAGAAAAAGAGAAGAGGGCTAAAGATCCGAAAAAATACCGGATCCCTGGAGCGCAAGCCTATGTCTCTAAGGAAAACGCGGTCTATGCAGACAAAGAAGATACCGATGGTCTTGAGAGAGAATTTCTGGAAAAAATGATGCCTGCTCTTCATAAACAAGTTCCCCGCTTCTCCCAATATCCTGCAGGGGCCCAACTCGCCATTTTAGATATGGCCTATAACACCAATTTCTACCGGTGGAAAAAAGGGGGAGCTGCAAAAGTGGAGCTTCACCCCCTCTATGAACAGATCAACAAAGAGACAATCGATTGGGACGCCATCGCAAAAGCCCCCAAAGATCCAAAGGGGTGTGTTGTCGAGGATCTAGCAAAAAATTTTGCTAAAGGGGGTGCAAAATGTTCCAACTTCTTTTTTTGGAGGAAACTCATCGGATCAACCCGGAATATTGCAACCCAGATCCTGCTGCTTTTAGCGGATGGGTGGTGAAAAGGGGGAATGGGGATAGCCAGCAAAAAGGAGAAATCTGACAGCCCCTTGGCTCTTCCCCAAAGTGCGGTACCCCAAATAAGAGTTTGGAGAGAGGCAGAGAGTCTCTTTGCAGTTTTTAACAACTAAGATCACCTTAGTGTAGATATTGCTCCGATGGATAAGGGGAAAAATAAGCTCCTTGAGCCTCTTCTTGATCTCTACAGACCATGGTCCACACCTCTCATTATCCATCTCTTCTGAAGTAAACACCATCTTAAAGCTAGAGGCGGTCACCTTTTGGCTTTTCCCTAAAAAAGAATCCCGTCCCAAAAGGGTAGAGCCTAAAATCGTCGAGGAACTCGTCATATCAAGCGGACGGGGATATTTATAAACCCTCACCTTGAGCTCAGGAAAAGAGAGCTGCAGTAGGTGCCAAAGAGTGCTTGTGCTATTTAACGCAAGCAAGCTCAGGTATTGCATTAAGGTCTCATCCCAATTTGAAAAAAACCACCCATTTTCTTTCGGGATGCTCATCGCAAGGGTGGTCATGATGAGATGGTGATCAAAAAAATTCAAAAATCGGGTGAAAAGGAGAAGATCAATCTCTCCACTATCCATTTTTTGCCGAAAGTAGGTGGGGAGAGAGGAATTCCCCGTTAAGAGGCCTAAATTAATAGTAATACTGACTTTAGGATACCTATTTTCAGAAAAAGAGATCTCTTCAAATAAAGAGGAAGAGGAGGCGAGGCTCGGATTGGATTCGAAATGGAGATCTTTCCCTTTATACCCCAAGGAATGGAGCAATTTCAGGAGCGATGGGGCGTCAAAATGTCTAATTTTTCTTTGAATCTGCTCCTGGATCAGATGTAAACTAGAGGAGTGGGTTACGATTCCCATTGGACAAATCGATCGATGTCGTTTCTATAAAGCTTCTCTAGAGATTTCCACTGTAGAGACTCCCCATTTTGCCACTCTGCTGCCAAAGTGGGGATATGGGTGGCAAGCAAAGCGAGATACTCTGTAAAAAGCTTAGGGAAGTAGCGGCAAGGATCAAAATGTTCAATCTCATGAGTGATGTCTTGAGAAACCATCGCCGCTTTTAGATATTCCTCTTTTTCTAGTAACTTTTCAAAGGTCTTGAGTTTGAAAAGTAGCGAGCGCATCGCTTCTGAGATCTCAATTCCTGTCTGCGGAGCAGGGGGAGAAACCGGCTCTTCTACTTTTTCTTCAATAACCTCTTCTGGGACCTCCTCTTCTAACAATACAGACTTCTCCTCCTCAACAGGAGAAATCATGGGGTGAAAATCCTCTATTTTTTTCACCAAATGGGTCACCCGCTCTTTTGTGGGAGACTCCCCCCATTTTTCATAGAAGAATTGGTGAAAATGTTGGGTGCTCTGTAAAACCTGCTTAAATTCCTTGTCGGAAAGGGCCACCGATTTTTGCCAAAGGGGGTATTCCCTCCCCTCTTTCGCCAGTTTTTCGCTATATTTCAACTTGTCGAGAAGATGGGAAAAAAACCAGCCCAAGCTATTTTCCACTTGCCGCGCTTTCCGATTTGTCGGCTTAAGGCTTTTCCAATGATCCTCTAGGAGAG
>CAYWDE010000074.1:0-7210 GCA_964456885.1 uncultured bacterium
GGATAGACAGAACCTGTTTTTAATTAACGGATGTGGTGACCCAGTCTGAATAAAATTTCTTCATTCTGATCGATCCTATAAGCATTTAGTGCGGCGCATCCTATGAAAATGAGGGCTGAAAATAAAAAATTGTTCTTAAGAATGTTCTTTGCGATCCCAGCGACTACTAAAGCTGCAGAGAGGAGATTGCGGTTTAGGGCAGATTTAGCGTACTCATTTTTAATATGAATTAACGCGACCGATAAGGCTGGGTCGTTTGACTTTGATAATTTGGATTTTAGAGAGCTCTCTTGAATCATTGAGACAGGGATTCCTATGATCGGGATAGCACTTATTCTTTTCAGAAGAGGCGAAGCTTCCTCAAAGGTAACGAAAAGTTGTGGATCTTGTTGTGGAATAGGTGGATTAACTGTCGGGAGATTTGCAGATGCAGTCATATTAAAACTCTTTAAAAAGGTTTGAGATGGGAAAAATCATAAAGTTAAGAGGACAAATAGAGCAATTGAATTAAATATTAGAACACACTTTAATGGATAAACGATTTAGAGTCGATTCCATGCCTAGCGAAGTCGGATCTAAGTTTTTCATTCTGATGGATCTGATAAGCATTTAGTGCGGCTGCGCCTATAAAAATAACGGCTCCAATCATAAAATTGGTTTTTAAAACGCCCTTTGCGATCCCAGCAATGACTAAAGCTGCAGAGAGGAGATTCCGGGTGATCGCCGATTTTTTGTAATCATTTATTACATAGGTTGCTTCGATCCATTCAGATTTTTCTTGTGATTTTGCTATCTTCGATTTTATAGATGCCTGTTGAATCATCGAAACGGGGATCCCTATGATCGGGATAGCAGATATTCTTTTTAGAAGATCTGAATCTTCCTCAAAGGAAAATATCTCTTCTGAGTCTGGAACAGAGAGGGGAGAAGCTGAACGATCTACACCTGCAGCCATATAAAAACTCCTTGAGAGTGTCTGAAATGGGCAACATAATAAATCTAAATGGGTAAAAGAGGCAATGGAGTCAATTATTTAAATGCTACTTCAGAGAGCATTTCTGGATTAAAATTTAATCTTCTATGCCGGTGTGTTTGATCCGGATTTTGCTGTGCTTGATGCTATAGGTAAAATAGATGACGACTCCGATGGCAAGCCAGAAAATCATCTGGAGCCAGGTGATAGCGGGGAGGCAGAGCATCTGGGCGAAACAGATGAGGATCCCGAGGAGGGGAACCCAGGGGACAAAGGGGACTTTAAAGGGTCTCTTGAATTCGGGGTGGGTGTAGCGGAGGATCCAGACGCCGAGGCAGACGATCGAGAAGATGAAGAGGGTCATCATTGAGACGAGCTGTCCGAGGATCTCAATGGGGAAAAATCCGGCGAGGAACATCGTAGCGACTGTTGTGACGAAACAGGCGGTTGTGGGTGTTCTATATTTAGGGTGGACTTTAGAGAAGGTAGCGGGTAGAAGCCCATCATTTCCGATGGCGAGGAAGATGCGCGATTGTCCGAGGAGTTGAACGAGGACAACTGAGGCGAGTCCTGCAAGGATCGCGGCTTTAACGAAACTTGCGACCCAGAAAAAGCTAGGGCCCATCGCATCAAGAGCGACGGCGATTGGATCGGGGACGTCGAGGAGTTTGTAGCTGACGATCCCGGTGAGGATCGCCGATACGATGATGTAGGCGACGGTGCAGAAGAGGAGTGAGCCTAAGATCCCTCTCGGAAGATCTCTTTGTGGATTTTTCGTGTCGAGGGCGAGGGTGGAGATGGTGTCAAATCCAATGTAGGCGAAGAAGACAAGCCCTGCTGCGCGAGCGATCCCTGACCAGCCAAATGCGCCGAAGTGTCCTGTATTTTCAGGGATAAACGGGGTCCAATTGGCGGTGTCCACATGGGAAAATCCGAGGATGATGAAAAGGGCAACCGTGCAGAGTTTGATGACGACCATGATGTTGTTGAAGTGGGCTGCCGCTTTGATTCCGATGGAGATCATCATGCCGATAAAAAGGACGAGGAGGACGGCGGGGAGATCGAAGAGGGAGCCGCTAGCGATCCAACCAGTTCCTGTGTCGTAGTGGAAGGGGGTGGAAGCGGCCCACTGAGGGATATTGACGCCCCAATCTTTTAAAAAACTTTTTAAATAACCGGACCACCCAGCTGCGACCGTGGAGCCAGAAAAAAGGTATTGCCCTGTGACGGCCCATCCGATCATCCAAGCGGGGAGTTCTCCTAGAGCGACATAGGCGTAGGAATAAGATCCCCCTGCAATTGGGATGAGAGAAGAGAGCTCAGCATAACAGAGACCCGCAAAAATACAGATTGTTGAGGCTAAGACAAAGGAGAGGACAATGGCTGGACCCGCATATTCAGCGGCCGCTTTTCCGGTGATCACAAAGATCCCTGCGCCGATGATGGCGCCAATACCGATCGCGATGAGTTGGAACCAACCGAGGTGCCGTTTTAAGGTGTGAGCCCCTTCATCGAGTTCAATGAAGTTGGCTTTGAGAGGTTTTCGGATAAACAGTTTTTTTATCATAAAATGATAAATAACTGTTTAGAAGGTGGATGTCTAGATTTATTTTAGGAAATACCCCGGCTGCTTAAAGCCGGGGAAAATCATTTCATTACGATGTGTGGGAGATAAATTCGCAAACGAGAGGGATATTGATTGGAATAGGGAGTGGAACTTGGTCGAGTTCAGGAGTGGCGACCAATTTACCCGCAAATTTATCTTCTTCGAGGCTGAGGTAGCCAGGGATCTCGCGGCTCACATTTTCTTGAGACGCCACAATCGCTTTCATTTGGCGAGAAGTTGGGCGGACAGAGATAGACATGCCAGGTTTCACAAGGAAAGATCTCCGGTCTACTTTCTTTCCATCGACTTGGATATGGCCGTGGGATACGAGCTGCTGGGCTCCAAAGATAGAGTTAGCGAATCGGAGGCGGTATACGAGGTTGTCCAGACGGCACTCAAGTTGTCCGAGGAACATAGTTGCTGTGTTCCCTTTTCTCTCCAAAGCTTTTTTATAAGCGTTGACGAGCTGCTTTTGGCTAAGCATACCGTAAACGGCTTTCAGCTTTTGCCGCTCATTGAGCTGGAGACCGTAGTCTGATTTTTTCTTGCGCTTTGCGCCATGCATTCCAGGAGGATTCTGCTTATGGAGCAAAGGGTTGCGCGCTTTGCCGAAAATGTTAGCGGCAAATTTGCGAGCGATGCGGTTTTTAGGTCCTCTATAACGAGCCATTAGGTTCTCCGAAAAATATTCGATTTAAAGCATGACAGTGTAACCGAGGGGGAAATTTTTGGCAAATTCAATTGCCAGGATCATCTCTTTTGGGGTATAAAAGTAGCCACTTATGGAATATAAAGTTTTAGCTTACTACTCTATTACGAAGATCGAGGATCCTGAAGCCGAGGTGGCTCGGCATAAGGAATTTTTGAGCTCCCGCGACTTTAAATGTCGAATTTACATCTCCGAGCAGGGGATTAATGGGCAGGCAAGTGGAAGAGGTGACCACGCCGATGAATATATCGCTTGGATGGGGGCAGATCCCCGTTTTCAAAAAATGCCTTTTAAGGTCCACGCTTCTCACGAGCACGCTTTTCCAAAAATGACTATCAAGTATCGGAAACAACTCGTCGCTGTCGATTGTGAAGTGGATTTCTCCGATGTGGGGGAGCATGTGCCCCCTGAGCAGTGGAAAAAGATGCTCGAGGAGAGAGGGGATGAGACAATTGTCCTCGATGTGAGAAATGACTATGAGTGGAAAATCGGCCGTTTTGAAGGCTCTGAGCTCCCCAAATTAGAGACATTCCGCGAATTTCCCGCCTATGCGAAGCAGCTGAAAGAGGAGAGGGATCCTAAGACAACTTGTGTAATGATGTATTGCACAGGGGGGATCCGTTGTGAATTTTTTTCGGCTCTGATGAAAAAAGAGGGGTTTGAGAAGGTGTACCAGCTCGACGGCGGTGTGATCAACTACGGCCTGAAAGAGGGGGGAGATCATTGGGAAGGGAAGTTATTTGTCTTCGATGATCGTCTCGCTGTCCCTTTAGCGGAAGAATCGACTCCGATTAGCCATTGCACCCACTGCAGCGAGCCGAATGATGTCTATTACAATTGCGCCAACATGGACTGCAATGAGCTCTTTTTGTGCTGCCCCGATTGTTTGAAGCTACATCAGGGGTGCTGCTGTTCTTCTTGCGAAAATGCGGAGCGAATCCGCCCCTATCAAGAGAGTGCAAAACCGTTCCGAAAATGGAGTCATGAAGAGAAATTAGCCTGGAAAAATGGATCTCAATTACAAAGTTGAGAAGAAAGGGCATTCGCTTCTTGTCCGTTTAGAACAGCAGGGGAGTAGGCGGGTCCTCTATCTCGATACCTTGAAGGCGATCGCCAAAGAGAGGGATCGGGAAGCGCTCGCTCTTCTGATCAAAATTCAATTGCAGACCACGCGCAATCCAGAAACGCTCACCTTTGATCGGATCGAAGTGCCTCCCAAACTTGTCGCTGAGGCTCTCTCGTTAATACGCAAAACAGGGCGGATGGTTGGAGAGATCGATTCTCCTATCTCTCTTCCGGTGATTACGGAGGGGAAAATAGCAGTACCTGTAGAGAAGCCGATTGTCAAACCTCTCGAAGTATTTCCCAAACTTGTCATCAAAGATCCGAACGGTTGTTTTGCCGATCTGTGGATGGATTATGGGATGGGTGAAGTGGAATTTTCCGATTTTGCTCCCACTGTGAAAGGGCGTCAGCGTCTGAAAAAAGAGGAATCTGCTTGGGAAAAAGATCTTTTAGAGACCGGCTATACAAAAAAAATGGTGGAGAATTCCCATTATTATTGTCCGAAAGAGCGGGTGAGGGAGAGTTTGCTTTTTCTTTTAGAAGTGGGTTGGCAAATTTGGGATGCGCAGGGAAAAAAAATTGGGAAAGAGATCGAAATTCGGGAAGAGAAGGGGCGCATTGCGGTGCGAGGCCAGATCCGGGCGATGGTCGATTACAAACTTCAGATGGAGGGGGTTTGGGAAGGGGAAACCCTCTATCTAAAAAAGAGTCAGATCGGGTCGCTCCTCTCTTTTGTGAACGGCTCCCATATTCAATGGGAAAAGTCCCTTTTGGCAATGGCTGAAGGGTTGAAACAGGGGGCTTTGTTAGAGACCGCTTTACCTGGGGACTCTTTCAAGGGGAAACTTCTCCCTTATCAACAAAAGGGGGTCGATTGGCTCAACTTTCTCTACACTTGGGGCTTTTCAGGACTTTTGGCCGATGAGATGGGGCTAGGCAAAACTGTCCAGGTACTGGCATTTCTTTCCCGCTTGAGGACAAATTTGCCGGTTCTGATCGTCGCCCCCACCTCTTTGCTCTTCAATTGGCGCCTCGAGATCGACCGCTTTTTAGGGGCGAGGGGCAATGTGGAGTTGATCTCTTATACAACCTTAAGGCTCAATGAGGAGCTCTATTCAGAGCGGGAGTTTGAGTTGATCGTTCTCGATGAGTCGAATGCGATTAAAACGGCGACAACTCAAACAGCGAGAGCAGCCTATAAGCTGAATGGGCGCTTCAAGATTTGCTTAAGTGGGACTCCGATGGAAAATAGGCCCGATGAGATCTGGTCCCAATTCCACTTCCTGATGCCCGATCTAATCGAGAGGAAGGTGGAGACGCTTAAAAGCCAGATTCGTCCTTTCATCTTGAGAAGACGGAAAGAGGAGGTGCAAATCGATCTCCCTGAAAAAATTGAGCAGATCACCTGGATCGAAATGGAAGAGGGGCAAAGAGAGCTCTATGACTCTTATAAGAAAGGGATTCAGATCGATGGGGCGAGTCAAATGCAGGTGTTGGAGGCGATTCTCCGGTTGAGGCAAATCTGCTGCGACCCAAGGCTCGTTGGCAGTGAACAAGTTGGCGCTAAAATGGGGCGGCTGATCGCCGATGTGCAGGAGGGGCTGGAAGAGAAACGGAAAATTTTGATCTTCAGTCAGTTCACCTCTATGTTGCAACTGATCCGGAACGAATTTAAAGGGGCCCTCTATTTAGATGGATCGGTTTCGGCGGCAAAAAGGGGGGAGCTGGTTCAGGCGTTTCAGGAGGATCCAAATTCTTCTCTTTTCTTATTGAGTCTTAAGGCGGGAGGGGTAGGATTGAATCTGACGGCTGCCGATACCATTTTCCTGCTCGACCCTTGGTGGAACGAGGCGGTCGAAAAACAGGCGGTCGATCGGGCTCACCGGATTGGGCAGAAAAAGACGGTTGTTGCTAAGCGCTATCTTACAGTTGGAACGGTCGAAGAGAAGATGCTGCAGCTTAAGCGGAAAAAACAGGAAGCTGCAGATCAACTCCTCGATTTTGAAGGGGGCTCCTTGACAGAGGAGGATCTGCTTCATTTATTGAGTTGAGTCCCAATCGTTTTCTGTCTTCACTTCTTTGTTATGGTCTGATTCCAACATCTCTAAAGCGGCCGCTTTCAATGTTTTAAGCCCTTCTGCAAATCCCAAAGAACGGGCGAGCTTTTCTAAGTATTGCAGCTCAGCAGCTAGTTGATCGTTCATCGACTCTAGTTTAGCGATTTTCTTTAGAAGATCTTTGTTTTTCATAACTCCACCTTCAGTTTTGCATCTTTTGGTATAGGATATAGATGCAAAACCCGTGCCACCGATTTTGAAAGGGGGGGTGAGAATTTTCCTTGATAAAAAAGAAGTTGGGTGACAAGGTTGAAGTGTCTTAACCTAGGGGTTTAACAAATGAAGAAAAATGTAATTATAGCTGCTTGCGCGGCCCTATTCGCCTGCTCTTGTCAGCAACAAGCGACTGATACAAAGAAAGATGACACAAATTTTCAAGAACGCCGCCAAGAATGCCAAAAGCCAAAACCAAAAGGTGGCTGCTGCGAAGCTGAGAAAGTGGAAAAGTTAGATCAAGCTGAAAAAACTGAAATAGTGGAAGCTGTTCAACAAGCTCCAACAGTGGCTGCTCCAGAAGTGAAAATCGAGAAAGCTGAAAAGTCGGAAAAACCAGAATAATTTAAAGTTTTGAGGCAGGTTTTGCCTGCCTCAAAAAATGACGGTTAACGGATTTCAGTCTCTCTGAATTCTGTAGCGATCCGATCTCTATTTTCTAAGATCTTATATTTATCTGCAGTCACAGATTGTCCTTTAAAGAACCATTCTGTATCGGTCGCTTCTTCAGAGTAGAGCTTGCTTGT
>CAYWDE010000074.1:7220-8007 GCA_964456885.1 uncultured bacterium
CCGCAGTGAGCTCACCGAGGTCGTCGTAATGGTATTCGATCCCCTCTTTCTGTCCATTGACGTAAGGGATGACAGCGACTTTAGAGCCATTCCGGTAAATCACTTTTGAGCCATTTAAAACTCCGTGATTCCAGTTGAGCTCCATAAGGGGCTTTCCAGAGGCGGTAAATTTTTGCTGAGGACCATGGAGCTGATAGTTCTCATAATGGGAAATTGTGTGGACTTCGCCGTTTGGGTGGTAGGTAGTACGGCAACTCATCACCCCATTGCGGATAGTGTCAATAGAGATAAGAACACCTGTCCGATCGCGCTTGACCCTTTCTCCAGAACCATTCACAACAGTGGCTTTTAACTCATGATCAGGGGAATAATATTTCCCTTCTAGTAGAGTCTCCCCTTCATATTCTTCAATGCTGAGAGGAACCCCTTTCTCATCCCAAAGGGTGATTACTGTACGATTGTCGAACTCATAAACCTCTTCTCTGATGGGCATCCCTGCTGCATCATTGAGCTGTTCTTTGAGGAGATTCCCTTGATCGTAAAGAAGGGATTTTTCAACGATTAGGCTGTGGGGGAATGTATAAGTGGTCAGTCCGTGAAGCACTCCATTTTCATAAGAGCGCGTTACCTTGACCCCATTTTTTAAAACGGAGACGACTTGACCATCTTGTTCTCTTTGTGCCCAGTCTTGCTCAGAGGTCTCAAAACCATATTTATGGACATAGGTTTGAGAGACAACTTGATCTGCAGAACTATTTGATTGGCATGATGTGATCAGTGCACTAGA
>CAYWDE010000075.1:0-5850 GCA_964456885.1 uncultured bacterium
CCACATCTTGGTGGGATTTTTCTAAGGCGGCGATCTCATCTTTGTTTTTCTCAATGTCAAACTGGGAGATACGACGGATGGGAATTTGCAATAATTTTTCCCGATCGTCATGGGTCGGCTCTCTGATCAACTGCTTTCTATAGGGTTTGAAAGATTCAGACAAGGTGTCATGGATCCCTTGCAGGGTTTTGACCGTCTCGATTTTCTTATAGAGCCGATTTTCGATGAAAATCCGCTCTAAAGATTTATAGAAGATCTTTTCTAGAATCCGATCTCTCTCAATTTCCAATTCCCATTTCAGGAATTTTACAAGCTGCTCCGCGTTGTAACCTAAGACCTCATGAACGTCTGTCTCCCAAGGGTACCCATCTTTAATCACGATAATCTGAGAATTGAAAGAGACTTCACACTCTGTAAACCCGTAAAGGGCATCTAATAGCTCTTCTGCATACTGACCTCTAGGGAGCTTGATTTCGATCTCCACATCTTTAGAGGTATAATCGTTGATCTCCTCGATCTTGATTTTCCCTTTTTTGGCCGCTTCGTCGATCGAGCGGATGAGGCTTTCTGTCGTAGTTCCGTAACAGATCTCCCGAATCACAAGGGTTTTGGGATCTTTGATCTCAATTTTAGCTCGGAGCTTAACCTTCCCATTCCCCTTCTCATAGTCGCTCTTATCCATGATCCCCCCTGTGGGGAAGTCGGGATAGATCTTAAAATTTTTCCCCTCTAAGTAAGCGATCTCCGCTTCGAGAAGTTCGGTGAAGTTATGGGGAGGGATTTGGGTCGCCATTCCGACGGCAATCCCCTCAGCTCCTTGTAGAAGGAGGAGGGGAATTTTCGCGGGGAATGTGACCGGTTCTAAATTTCTCCCATCATAGGATGGAACTTTTACAGTGATATCTGGATTGAAGAGGGTCTCTCTAGCTAAGGGGGAGAGGCGCGTTTCGATATAACGGGCCGCAGCCGACGGGTCCCCTGTGTAGATATTGCCAAAATTCCCTTGCCTGTCGAGGAGATACCCTTTATTCGCCAAGGTGATAAGCGCTTCGTAAATCGGGGCATCTCCGTGAGGGTGTAACTGCATTGTTTGCCCCACAATATTGGCCACTTTATGGAGTTTCTCATCCCCCTGCCTCCACAATATCTCAAGGATCCGCCTTTGAACAGGCTTTAAACCATCGACTACATTCGGAATGGCCCGATCGAGGATCACGTAAGAGGCGTATTTGATGAAATGCTCCTTCATCTGGAGCTTCAGGTCATCCATCTTCGGTCACCAAGTTTTGCATAATAAAGGCTTTTCGGGCCGGTGTATTTTTCCCCATGTAAAACTCAAGGGTAGGTTTCACATCAGATAGATTTTGGATCACGACTGGGACCAGGCGGATATCTTTCGCGATGAATTGCTTAAATTCGTTGGGAGAGATCTCACCGAGCCCTTTAAACCGGGTGATCTCTACGCTACGGCCTAACTCTTTTTCCGCCTCTCTCTTCTCCTCTTCCGAATAACAATAGATCGTCTTTTCTTTATTCCGCACTTTGAATAGTGGCGTCTCGAGGATGTGAAGGTGTCCATTCACAACAAGCCCTTCAAAATAGGTCAAAAAGAAGGTGATCAGTAGATTCCGGATATGCATCCCGTCGACATCTGCATCGGTCGCTAGGATCACTTTACTATACCGGAGATTGGATAGATCATCTTCGATATTGAGGGCAGACATCAAGTTGTACATCTCCTCGTTTTTATAGAGGAGCTCCAGCTTCATCCCATAGACATTGAGCGGTTTCCCCCGAAGAGAAAAGACCGCTTGGGTGAGAGGATCCCTCGTCATCACAATCGATGCAGAGGCAGAATCCCCTTCTGTGAGGAAAATAACCGACTTTTGCCCCTCTTTCGTCCCATCCCCATAATGGTATTTTGAGTCGCGCAACTTGGGGATTTTAAAGGAGATTTTTTTCTGCTTCTCTTTCGCCTCTTTTTTAACGGCGGCGAGCTCTTTTCTGAGCTTTTCATTGAAGAGGATCCGCTCAATAATCTTTTTTCCCGTCTCCTCATTCTTAAAAAGGAGGTTTTGGACAGCGTCCTTCACCTCTTGTAAGATAGGGCCCCGGATCTCATTGTTGGAGAGTTTATTCTTTGTCTGGGACTCAAAAACAGGATCTTTCACTTTAACAAGAATCGCACCGACGATCCCCTCTCTCACATCGATCCCCTGAAAATTTTTCTTCGCATATTCGTTGACCCCTTTCAAAATCCCCTCTTTATAGGCTGAAAGGTGGGTCCCCCCATCATGGGTATATTGGCCGTTGACGAAGGAGAAATAGGTCTCGCCGTAACTGGAGGAGTGGAGGAAAGCAAACTCGATGTGTTTTCCTCGATAGTGGAGAGGCTCGTAGAGGCGATCCTCTTTCACCTCCCCATTCAAAAGGTCCAAAAGCCCATTTTCAGAGACGATCGATTGCCCTTGAAAGATCAGCTTTAGACCCACATTGAGATAAGCATAGTGCCAAAGGCGCTTGATGATGATCTCTTTTTGGAAAGCAAATTTTTTAAAAATTGTCGTATCGGGAGTGAACTCAATGAAAGTACCGCTCGCCTCTTTGGTCTTCCCTTTTTTCTTCTCTTTGAGGATCCCTTTTGAAAAACGGATCTCGACAAATTCCCCATCCCGGATACTTTTAACAACGAAATGGGAGGAGAGGGCGTTGACCGCTTTCATCCCTACGCCATTGAGCCCCACAGAAAACTGGAAAACGTCATCGTTATACTTGGCCCCTGTGTTGATTTGGCTGACGCACTCAATGACCTTCCCAAGAGGAATCCCCCTTCCCCAATCCCTTACGGTGACAGTTGAGCTTTTCTCTTCAAGCTCAATTTCAATTTTCTTCCCATGCCCCATGATGAACTCATCAACGGAGTTGTCGATCGCCTCTTTGAGCATGATGTAGATCCCGTCGTCCGGATGGGAACCATCCCCCAAACGGCCAATATACATCCCTGAGCGGAGCCGGATATGGGCCAGCGCATCGAGGGACTTGACGGTGCTTTCATCGTATTTCTTTGCCATACCTCAGCTCATACCAGGTTTCGATTTTTTTAAGAAGGGCGCTTCCAAATACACAACTTATTATCTGGAGATGAAAGTGGATATTCATCTGTTACAGTCACTTCAAAACCATACCCCTCTAACTTCCGATAAATCTCCTCAAAGGAATGAGTCCATCCAGGAAAAGGGCGAATAGGGTTTAACGTCATATAACCCGCTTTAGAATTCCGTATGACCTTATCAAAGTATTCATCTTGCACATACCTTTGGAGCTCTGAAAAAGCGTAGTTGCTAATCACAAGATCGGGGAAAATCTCCTCCAGGTCGGTATTTTGAATGTATTGGATGTTTTCCACATCAAAAGAGCTTAAGTATTTTTCAGCCAGGAGAAGAGGTTCTGGCAAGTCGATAATAGAATAGTTCTTGAGGGGGAAATAGCTATTCAAAATCCGGCATTGTCCTCCAAATCCCCCTCCAATTTCAGCTATACTCCAACCAGATAGATCTCCAAAAAAAGAGGTCAAATCGCCTAAAATTTTTATATATCTGAGAGTGTTGGGGGAAAAGGTACCTAAAGAACCGTAGTCAAAAAGGGGCGGCCCACCCACTTCATCAGATTTCCTAAACTCCTTCCACTGGTCCAATAAAAATGGATAATAGAGATTTATATACTGCAGGTACTCCCAACCCAGATGCTCATAGCGGAGCTCTACCACATAAATCATTGAGTAATGGCTGCGGAAATTTTTAAAAACAGCGGGATCAGCAACAGCTTCTGCGCAAAAATCGCGATAATAACTAGCATCAGAAACGCTCGTTTGTAAATAATTTGTTTCAGCGCTTAATTGCGAGGCCAAAGCCATCATAAAAATAAACCCGATTCTCATCTCTTTTTTCTCTTGTTTAACGTATTATATTATCCTATGTTATTACCCAAAGACCCCAACGGTTGTCCCTATCTTCAGCTAGCCCCGATGGAGGGGGTTGGCGATGCGTGCTTCCGAAAAGCGATTGGCTCAATTGGCGGCTTTGATGAAGCGGTGAGAGATTTTCTCCGTGTCCCAGCCAACGCCCATGTTCAGTCGCTTAGTAAAGTCTATCATGCGGATGAATTATCTCCGATTCCTCTGGCGGCTCAAATTATGGGCTCAGACCCCGAATTGATGGCAGCGATGGCTCAAGAACTCATGGCGAGAGGGGCAAAAAGGGTTGATGTCAACTGTGGTTGCCCCTCTAATACCGTCACAGGGAAGGGGGCCGGCTCGAGCCTTTTGAAAGACCCCAATTTTCTTCATGAGGTGGTCAAATCGGTCGTTCAGGCGGTTCCAATCCCTGTCACCATTAAAATGCGTTCCGGCTTTGAGGATATTTCTCTCTTTAAAGAAAATCTACTCGCTGCCGAAAGCACCGGCGTCAGCTATATCACCCTTCATCCGCGGACTAAGGTCGACGGCTATGGCCCACCAGCCAGATGGGATCTGATCGCTGAAGCAAAATCGATTTTGAAAATCCCTCTCGTTGGGAATGGTGACATCCTCAACGTCGAAAATGCGTTAAATATGCTCAAAATGACAGGGTGCGATGCCCTTATGATTGGACGGGGATGTTTAATCAACCCTTTTATTTTTCATCAGATTAAAGCCCACTTTGCAAAAAAAACGTATCTCCCGAAAGGGGAAGATCTAATCGCTTATTTGACCGTTTACCTAAAAAGCATGGCTCCTGAGGCCCCCCTAAAATTTCGGGTGAATAAGCTGAAGCAACTACTCGGCTTTATCTTTAAGGGAAATGGGAAATTATTGGAAATTCGTCAACAGATGCTCAGCTCTCTTCATGAGACCCCAGAGTCTCTTCTCGAATATGCCAAGATTTTACTCCTTCAGCATCCCTTGGAGAGCGGATCTTAATCCTCCGTGCTTCCGAATGTACTCTTTCCCCCAAACAGCAGCCCAATGGAGAACGACAGCGTCAAAGCGGAATCCTCCACACATACGCCAGTTGTAGATCTCTGGAAGTTCTCCTACAGGAAGCCCCTCTTCAAAAATCACTTGAGAGAGGGCATCTTGATCCCCTAAAAATTGGTGATTTTGAAAAAGGGCCGATTTGGCCCATTTTTTCAACAGAGGAGAACTCTTCTCAAACACAATCACCCCAGAATTATAGAGAATTGCTTCTCGAACAGTCTCTGGATCTCTCACTTTCATAAGACCCATTTTCGATTTTGGGTCGATGTAGCTATAAATTGGCTCTAAAGAACCCAACACTTCACAATCGAGATCCATCCATATGGTTTTTTCAAAAGGGGTATTGAGAAGAGCGAAAGGCTTTTTGAACCAAGCTTGGCGTGAATTCCAAAAAGGGCTCAATGTTTTTTCCCATTCGTTGACAAGAGCTGGATCGATCTCATTTTTTGAGGCCACAGCGAGATTTTCTAGATGAAGTGATTGGACGACTCCCCGTTTTTCGCACCACTTTTTCCCCTTTTCACTCATCCCAAAATCGGCAAAAGCTATAGGGAATTTATTTTCTTTTGTGTAATTTTTCCACCACCACGAAAGGAGCCACTCTTGACTCTCATCACACCCAACTAAAACACCTTTGGAATCGCTCATAAATTTCTTTTTATCATGTTTTCTATAAATTTTTTCAAAAAAATGTTGCATGAATAAAGGAAAGATTTTACACCAATTACTAAGAGATTAGGATCAGAGATTGTCAGTCTCTAAGAAATTTCCCAATCGGAAAAACATATAAGGAAAGCAGTATGGCAGTGAAAAAGAAGAAAGCAGTGAAAAAGGCG
>CAYWDE010000075.1:5860-8004 GCA_964456885.1 uncultured bacterium
AATTCGTCTTGATGCTCGGCGACAACATCTACGAAAAAGGCGAAGCCGAAAAAAGCTGCAAAAAGAAAATCATCTGGATTAACTCAACTCAACTACAACCTATCTCCTGAACTCGCAGAGATTGTTGGAGCGAAAAAAGCAACACGCCCTCAAGTTGTGAAAAAATTGTGGGTCTATATCAAAGCGAAAAAACTCCAAGATGCGAAAAGCAGACGGATGATCAATCCCGACAAAAAACTCGGCGAAGTATTAGGCAACCGCCCTATCGACATGCTCAAAATGGCTGGAGCGATCAGCAAGCACCTCAAAAAAGCTTAATTTTCTATTCCCTAAAGAAAGCTTAAATTAGGCCGAGATCTAAAAATCTCGGCCTTTTTTTTATTTCGCCCATGCAAAAAAAAACCAGGATTTCTCCTGGCTCTTTTTTTAGCAATAGGACCTATTTTACAGACTTACAGAAGTTCTGCAGCGACAGAAGCGAGCTCGGAACGCTCAGTCTTCTCGAGGAACATATGTCCAAAGATCTTATGATGCTTAAACCGGTTTACAGCATAGGTAAGACCATTGGAATCTTTATCGAGATAAGGATTATCGATCTGCGTTGCATCCCCAGTGAGGATCACTTTTGTCCCTTTGCCTGCGCGTGAAATAACGGTCTTCACTTCGTGAGGAGTTAAGTTTTGCGCCTCGTCGATAATCATATACATCTTCGGCAATGAACGGCCCCGAATATAAGTCACAGCCTCCATCTCGATCTTTTTGCTCTCCATGATGAACTCTAGAGCCGCTCTCCCGTTCCCTTCTCCACTTGTTGTTGAGCAAAGGAATTCGAGATTGTCATAGATAGGCTGCATCCAGTGGTAGAGTTTTTCCTCTTTCGTTCCTGGAAGATATCCGATGTCTTTCCCAAGTGGAACAATCGGCCGGGAGATCAAAATGCGCGAATAGACGTTTTCATCAAACACTTTCCTCATCCCGCAAGCTAGGGCCATTAGAGTTTTACCTGTCCCCGCCGGACCGATAAGAGTCACTAACTGGATATCATCTCTCATTAAAAGGTCGATTGCGCAACGCTGTTCAACGTTGAGCGGCTGAATCCCCCAAATATCTTTAGTTACTGGGAGAAGAGGCTCCAATTTTTTTGTCTTTTCACTATATTTACAGACAGCAGAAGAATTTTCTGGTGAAGATAAAAGGGCATATTCATTCGGACGGAAATCTTTTTCCATTAAAGGGATTGTTCCGTCTTTGTAGAAGAGGTCAATGTCCCGTTTCTGGACTTCAATTTTTCGGAATCCTTTATAGATCCCCTCATAAGAGGTCTTTAGATTCTCGTAGTCTTCCGACTCAATATCCATCGCCTCAGCTTTCACTCGAGTAACGAAATCCTTCGAAACGATCACAACAGATTCCCCTTTCGACTGAAGAAGGTAGGCTACGAGGAGAAACTTATTGGTGTTCCGATCTAGCGGCAGAGGAAACCCTTCGACCCTTTCTGGCTTCGCATCCAAATGGATCCGCACCTTAGGTCCCTGAGGAATGACAACCCCAGTGTGGAGATCTCCACTCTTTTCAGCTTTAAGAGAATCGATGTACCGGATCACTTCACGTGAATTTTTTCCTGTTTCGTCAGAATATCTTTTCAAACTATCTAACTCTTCAAGAACAGAGAGAGGGATCACTACATCATTATCTTGAAATTTCTGAATCGCACTCGGATCGTGGATTAGAACGTTGGTATCAATCACAAAGGTTTTTCGGGACACTTTTTTTTCCTCGGAGACACTTGTTTCGTTACTTCGGTTTGGCCGCTGAGCCACTGTCATCAGACACCTCTATTAATATTCATATTCGATTTTTAACATCTATTTCTAGGCCTACGTCAAAACCTCCTTGAGCACTAAAATTCCCCTTATAGGACTTCTTGTTTCGGAATGCAAGAATTTGTTGCAATAGATTCAATATAAGAGATATAACCAAGCATTCAGCAGACTATTAATGGGAGTGCTAAAACCTCCTTGACTCTAGGAAGACTCCCCAGGTATAATAGGGTAAAACTATGGAGGCATAGTATGAAAATCACATCTTTAATATTAAGTATACCTCCCTATCTATCAACAACTTGGAAGAACATCTCCTCCCTG
>CAYWDE010000076.1:0-3147 GCA_964456885.1 uncultured bacterium
TTCAACGTATCGGAAACCCGAACCCGCTCCGTAATTTTAGTTGGAGGATCTCCTCTGGCAGTCCACTTAACTCACTACTTATGCCAACAGAAAATCCATGTACGGATCATTGAAAAAGAGGAGGCCCGTTGTGAAGAACTGGCAACCCTTCTCCCGCAGGCGACCATCATCCATCGAGACGGAAGAGACCCGCAGCTCCTCCGCTCGGAACGGGTACAAGATGTCGATGCGTTTGTCAGCTGCACTCATTTGGATGAGACAAACCTCATGATTTCAGCGCTTGCTAAAGAGATTGGATGCCCTAAATCAATTGCACAAATCACTAATGGGCAAATTTTACCCATTTTAGAAAAAGTGGGTGTGCTCCCCTCCCTTTCTCCTCGGGTCAATGTAGCAAACCGGATTCTCTCGATTTTAGATGAGGGGACAACCCTCTCTGTTGCCTCTCTTTCTTGTGATGCGGCCAAAATCATTGAGATGAAGGTAGCTGCCGCCTCTAAAGTAGTAGGGATCTCTCTTTCCGATCTCGACTTGCCGAAAGGGCTTCTCATTGCTGTGATCGAAAGAAAAGGGCGGGTGATGATTGGACGGGGCAATCGGGTCTTATGCCCAGATGATATTGTGATTGCGATCTGCCATCCCGTCCAAATCCCGAAACTCCAACAGCTTTTCCACTGATGATTTTCCCTAAAATTTTAAGCAAATACCTCTTCTACTTAAGCGCCTTTCTCCTCATCCCCCTCTCCGTCGCCTCTTTTTACCAACTTTTTTCGACGGAACATCCTCAACCCCAAAGCGCATTCGCTTTTTTCTTTACTTTTGTTATTTGCATTATCTTAGCAACCCTTCTCCGGCTGATGGGGAAAAAAGCGACCAACGAGCTCTACCGGAGAGAGAGCATCCTCCTTGTCGTCCTCATTTGGATTGTCACATCGATCATCAGCTCCCTCCCCTTTACTTTTAGCGGCACCTTAAAGCCTCTCGACGCTTACTTTGAGGCGATGTCTGGACTCACCACAACAGGAGCATCGATGATTGCTCCCAAAGCGTACGACCCAGCGACTGGCGATGAGATGCCGATCTACTTGAACAACGTACACATTCCTGGGAAAACCTATGTTTATTATGGGACTGTGGCTCCGATTCGGGATCCAGATACGGGATTGATTACCCATTCAGGAGTAGAAGCCGTCAGCAAAGCACTCCTCCTTTGGCGAAGTCTATTGCAATGGATTGGGGGGATGGGGATAGTCGTCGTCTTCCTCGCAGTCCTCCCTGTTTTAGGAGTGGGTGGGAAATTCCTCTACCAAATGGAGACAACCGGCCCAATCAAAGATGAGATTAGCCCCCGGATTCGGGAAACCGCATCCCAACTTTGGAAACTCTACGCGTTTTTCACTCTATTAGAAATCGCCCTATTGGTTGGAACTAACGGAGAGATGGGATTTTTCGATGCCTTCTGCACAGCGCTCTCCACGATCTCCACTGGCGGTTTTTCCGTTCGGAACGAAAGCATCGCTAGCTACCATAGCCCAGCCACTGAAGGGATTGTGATCGCCTTTATGATTCTTGGAAGCATCAATTTCTCTCTCTATTTTCATATTCTACGCTTCAAGTTTTACCGGATTTACGTCCCCGATTTTTTCCTTTTTCTCGGCAGCGCTTCCTTAGGCTGTCTTGCTGTCTCCTCCTTTCTTATTCCAGAGTTCGGCATAGCAGAGGCCTTTCGCCAGGGGAGCTTTCAAGCCCTTTCTGTACAGACCACAACGGGCTTTTTCTCGGCAAATTATGATCGGTGGCCATTCGCCTCTCAGATGTTTATGCTCACCCTCATGTTTGTCGGAGGGATGTCTGGTTCTACAGCAGGCGGCATTAAAACCTCCCGCTTCTATATCGCTTATAAAATTCTTCTCCATCGACTTGAGTCGATCTTTCGCCCCGATAGCGTCCGGAAACTCTACATCGGGAAAAACGAAATTGACGACAAAAATGCCCTCACAGTCCTCTCCTTTTTTTGCATTGTCGCTTTTTTCATCGTCGTCGGAATCATCTCTTTAGTTCTCGACGGGATCGATCCTGAAACAGCGCTCGGCCTCATCGCCTGCCTCCTCAACAACGTAGGGATCGCTTTCCGCGCAGCGGGCCCGACAGAATCGATGGCATTTCTCTCCCCCTTTTCCAAACTCTTAGCCACCTTCTGGATGCTCTTAGGCCGTCTCGAATTTTTCGTCGTTCTCCTCCTCTTTTTGCCCACATTCTGGAAAAATCGATGAGAACCCTATACTATACCGATTCTTGAATCACGAGCAGTATAATTATGGACTACTATCTGTTTAGAGTTTTAGCGAGTACAAACCTTGAAGAGGTGCAAAAAGACTTAAAGAGAAAAGGGCTGAAAGATACCTTTGTGATCGAAGATGACAGCGTCGGAGAAATATTCATCGGAGGGCATAGCAGAAAAAAAATCTCTTCTGAAAAAGCGATCCTCGTAGAAAAGAAAAAAGCAGAAGTCAATTGGGAAGAGCAATGGTCCCTTTTTGCCGAAAACTTTAAAGAGGGGAAAGCGCATATTCAGCTTGGAGACAAAACGCTCCTCCTCACTCCTGGCGCAGGGTTTGGAGACCTCTCCCACCCAACCACCTATCTAATGCTCGAGATGATGAAAGGGGAAATGGCCGGAGAATCGGTGGTCGATATCGGAACAGGGAGCGGAATCTTAGCCCTCTCCGCCCTTCTGCTAGGCGCAAAGTCGGCCATCGGCATCGATATTGATCCAGCAGCGTTAAAACATGCGAAAAAGAACGCGACTCTCAACCAACTCGAAGCCCTATTTACAAAATCCCTCCCTAAAAAACTCCCCTCAGGGAACATTTTTCTGATGAATATGATCTCGCCAGAACAAATAGAATTTCGACCAGATAGGTTTAATTTATTGGCAAAAAAATGGATTGTGTCGGGAATTTTAGAAACAGAGAAAAAGAGCTATTTAGAGCAAAGCAAACAATGGGGATGGAAACTCCTTTCAGAGCATCGCCGATTAGAGTGGTGCGGATTTATCTTTAGTGTACAAACAGGGTAAACAGCTAAAGCTGTTTACCCTATTGTAAAGCGGCTTTACAACCTGTTTTGACTCAATTGAAATACGGG
>CAYWDE010000076.1:3157-7955 GCA_964456885.1 uncultured bacterium
AAAAAAGGTTCTTACATCATGCCGCCGAAGTCGCCCATGCCACCCAGTCCGCCCATTCCACCCATACCCATGCCGCCCATACCTCCCATTCCTGGTGCAGGAGCTGCTGCGCTTTTAGGTTCCGGTTTGTAGGTGATCATCGCTGCAATGGTGATCAACATTCCAGCGATAGAGGCTGCGTGAACAAGGGCACTCTTGGTGACAAGAACAGGGTCAATGACTCCATCTTTGACGAGATCTGAGAACTCATCAGTGAGGCCGTTATAGCCAAAAGAGCCCTCTTTTTCCGCAATTTTCTCTGCGATATGGCTTCCCATCTTTCCGCAGTTATTTGCGATCGCAATGGCTGGAGCGAAGCAGGCTTTCCTAATCATCTCAACGCCGATCGCCTCATCGCCTGTCAATTTGAGCTTATCGAGAGCTTTTGAAGCGCGGATCAGAGCTACACCGCCACCTGGGACAATCCCTTGTGCAACAGCAGCACGTGTTGCGTGCAAAGCATCTTCAATCCGATCTTTTTTCTCATTGGCTTCTGTCTCTGTGACAGCACCCACATTGACCACTGCAACACCGCCGACAAATTTCGCGAGCCGCTCTTCCAATTTTTGCCGATCGTAATCGGAAATATTGGGTTGATTCATCTCCCCCTTAATTTGGGCAGTCCGGTTTTTGATCTCTTTTTGTTTCCCTGCACCGTCAACAATCGTCGTATTCTCTTTCGAGATTTTGACTTTTTTTGCCGTTCCGAGAACTTCTAGGCCGATCTCTTCGATATTGTAGCCGAGCTCGCTAGAGACAAGTGTGGCACCTGTGAGAATTGCGAGATCTTCAAGCGAACTTTTCCGCCGGTCGCCAAATCCTGGCGCTTTCACCGCGCAAAGAGGCAACCCACTTTTCACTTTATTGACAACAAGTGTAGCGAGCGCTTCACCTTCTACATCTTCAGCGATAATGAGAAGAGGACGGGATCCTTTCCCCATCGCCTGTTCTAAAATAGGGACTAATTCTTTAGCGCTCGATAACTTTGCATCTGTGATGAGAATGAGGGGATTGTCAAATTCAACGGACATTTTTTCCGGATTTGTGATGAAGTAGGGGGAGATGTACCCTTTATCAAACTGCATCCCTTCAACGACATCTAAAGTGGTCTCGATCCCTTTCGCTTCGCCTATGGTGACAATTCCGTCTTTACCCACTTTCTGCATCGCTTCGCCGATGATCGCGCCAATCGCCTGATCGTTATTTGCTGAAATGCAGGCAATTTGTTGGATCTCTTCTGGTGTTTTGATCGGTTTTGCCATCTTATCGAGCGCTTCTTCGAGCGCTTTCACAGCTTTGTCAATACCGCGCTTCACATCCATCGGGTTGGCGCCTGCAGTGACGTTTTTAACCCCTTCGCTAAAGATCGCCTCAGCTAGAACGATCGCTGTCGTCGTCCCATCACCTGCTGTATCGGATGCCTTTGAGGCCGCCTCTTTAACGAGTTGAGCCCCCATATTTTCATATTTATTCGGAAGGGCGATCTCTTTCGCAACAGTCACACCATCCTTAGTAGAAGAAGGGGAACCGTATTCTTTTGCGATGACGACATTGCGTCCTTTAGGTCCGAGCGTCACAATGACCGCTTTAGCCAATGTTTTAACCCCTTTCAAGATCGATTTGAGGGCCTCTTCGTGAAATTGGAGCATTTTTGCCATGATTACCCCCCAAACACAGCTAAAACGTCTTCTTCTGTGAGGATGAGGAAATCTTCATCGCCATACTTATATTCTGTCCCTGAATAGGAAGAGAATAGGATCTCATCGCCCACTTTCACATCGAGGGGATGATTCTTCCCTTTGTCATCAACTTTGCCTGGGCCTACAGCGACCACTTTTCCTTGGCGCGGTTTTTCTTGTGCTGTTTCAGGGAGGAGAATGCCCCCTTTCGTTGTTTTCGCTTCTTGCCGTTTTACGACAACTCGGTTTCCGAGAGGTTTAATTTTCTTCGACATGTGATGCCTCCATTTTTTTTGAGCTCATCATAAAGGCAATGATCGATTTAGTCAATATTTTAGCAAAGAGAGCCGCCAACTGCTAACCCTGTTCTTTAAAAATAACCCTTTATCTGAAAAAGGGGGAGAAAAGGGTTAAATAGATGGGCAAAGTCGGGAGGAGGGGTTTAATAGAGTAAATATTTCTTCCGCTTTTCTAGAAAAGCTTCCCTCTCCGATTTGTGCAACTCGATCAGCTTCCAAGCAGGATACTTTTCATTTACCAGGATTTCGTACACAGCATCAGTGCCGCTCGCTTTACAGAATAGATCTTTACGTTTGGTCTCGGTAAGCCGTTTCATAAATTCTTTCGGATAGAGAGTCTTCAACATCCCTAAAAGCAAAAATTGGACAGAAAGGGGCTTATAAGTTTTGATATCGGTGATTTGGATGAGAATTCCTTCGCAGTCAAGCCCTTTATATAGCCCCCAAAAGGGGCGGAAATGGTAGGGCTGAAAGCGGACCCCTGGAAGTTTTTGCCCATTGAGTTTCTCTGCAAAATCCTTTGCATCGATCCAGGGAGCCCCAACAATTTTAAACGGGAGGGTGAAGCCCACCCCAATATTGAGGATCCCGAGCTCCCCAAGGATCCCCGTTGAAGAGGAGAAAAGGGGGGTATCCGCTTCCGGTACATTAGGACTAGGGGGAATCCAGGCAAGCTCCGTATCGCGGTAGCTCATCGAACGGCTCCACCCTTTCATCGGGATCACTTTGAGCTTACACCCCACTTTGTGCTCTTCATTGAAAAAACGGGCCAGCTCTCCAATCGTCATCCCATGGCAGTAGGGGATATTGATATATCCGATGAAGGAGCGCCATTTATCTTCGAGCATCGGCCCATCGACAATCAACCCATTGATCGGATTAGGTCTGTCGAGAACAACCACCTCGATTCCCAGTTTGGCCGCCGCTTCCATCATATAAAAAAGGGTCGTTGGGTAAGTATAAGCCCGGACTCCCGTACATTGAATATCGTAAATGATCACATCGAGATCTTTGAGCATTTCCGGTTTGGGCCTGCGCGTTTCCCCATGCAAGCTGTAGATCGGGACCCCTTTTTCAGTCCCATGACCGACCGATTCAAAAGCGTAATGTTGCCCTTTTAATCCATGTTCTGGAGAGAAGACAGCGGAAATTTCACCCCTTTCCTGGAAGAGCTGCAATGTGGAACGGGATTTACTATCGACCCCTGTGTGATTTGTGAGAACAGCGATCTTTTTCCCTTTTAATTGTTCCAGATGCCCCTCTTCAAAAAAGACATCAACGCCTAAAGAAACGGTAGAGGCAGCCCACAAGGGGAAGGAGGAAAAGAAAAAAAGGATCAGGTATGCCATTCCCATTCAGTATACCAAAATAACCAAAAACTTTTACGCAATTCTTTATCTGTGATATAGAAGTCTAATATGACATACCTTGATGAAGCTGTAGAGATTCTCGATAAAGTAAAATCTAAACCGCAGTCGCTGAACGAGCGGAAGCGATTAGCGATTGAACTGGCAGCTTTAATGCTAGAGGAATCGACCCGGACAATGACCTCAGCAGAAAAAACGGTTCACGAACAACTCTCACGCCTAATGCGAGACCCTATTGGTAAAGCGTTCACGACCGCGATGACAGATGAGTGTTTTAGGAGCTCTTCTCCAAAGCGGGTAGCCGATCAGATGATCTATCTTTTGCACCAATTTGGGACGCCTCAATATCTCGATTGGATTAAGCGGACAGAACTTTTCACTTTTAAATCTTTAGGCCCCTCTATTTCCCAATTCCTTGTCCCGCTAGCGACAAGAGCTTTAAGGAAGCAGACAGAACAGGTTATTTTACCTGGCGAGCCAGCTCTCTTAGCTAAACATCTTAAGACCAGAAGGGCGGAAGGGGTTCGGCAAAATCTCAATCACCTAGGGGAAGCGATTTTAAATGAAGCGGAAGCTAAAAAAAGGCTCCACACCTACCTAGAGGATCTTAAAAATCCCGATATCGATTACATGTCGGTCAAAATTTCGACGATCTTTAGCCAAATTAACCTTCTCGCTTTTGACCAAACCATCGAAACTTTGGCTGAAAGGCTTAAACTTCTCTATCGGGCCGCGATGAAAAGCGATCCCCACAAGTTTGTCAACTTAGATATGGAAGAGTACCGGGACCTCAATCTCACCGCAACCACCTTTAGAAAAGTCCTCGACGAACCCGAATTCCACTCCTACTCTGCAGGGATCGTTCTCCAAGCCTATTTGCCCGATTCCCACCATTTCCAAAAAGAGCTCACCGAATGGGCTAAAAAACGGGTGAAAAGTGGGGGGGCCCCAATCAAAATCAGGATCGTTAAAGGGGCGAACCTCGCAATGGAACAATTTGAGGCCTCTTTAAAAGGGTGGCCTCAAGCCCCTTATACGACAAAAATCGACGTCGATGCGAACTACAAACGGATGCTTACTTATGGGTGCATCCCCGAAAATGCGAGAGCCGTTCGCCTAGGGATCGCAAGTCATAACCTCTTTGATATCGCCTTTGCGATGCTTTTACGCGTAGAGAATCAGGTTGAACCCTATACAGGGTTCGAAATGCTCGAAGGGATGGCCGATCAGATGCGACGTGTTGTCCAAAAACTAACGGGTGACATGCTCCTCTACTGCCCTGTAGCAACGAAAGAAGAGTTCCAACACGCGATTGCCTATTTAATCCGCCGCTTAGATGAGAATACAGGCCCCGAAAATTTTCTCCGCCATGTATTTGGGTTAAGGCCTGGAACCGAAGCATGGGAAACCCAGA
>CAYWDE010000077.1:0-7936 GCA_964456885.1 uncultured bacterium
AAAATTTTAAGCTTGTGGAGCTTCTACTTTCTCGTCTCCAGCGACGTATTGTTCGCGCACTTTGGCAGCTTTACCAGAGAGGCCGCGGAGATAATAGAGTTTCGCTCTGCGTACTTTCCCTGGGCGGACTACTTCAATGCCCGCAATACGGGGACTGTGGAGCAGGAATACCCGGTCCATGCTTGAGCCATACGCGTTACGGTAAAGTGTGAAAGTTTCAGAAAGTCCAGATCCTTTCTTTGCGATCACTGTGCCAGTGAAAGCTTGGATACGTTCTTTTTCCCCTTCAACGATCCGTGTATTTACGCGGACTGTATCGCCAATGTTAAACACCGGGACATCTTGTTTAAGGTAGCTTTTTTCAAGTTCTTCAATGATTGGTGAGCGGCTCACAATATTCTCCTAATAATAAATCGGGTCGTACCCGGCGTGTTTTTCGTTCTGCTTCGGCTTTGCGCCATTTGCGAATCTCTGCATGGTTTCCTCCTAGCAAGACCGCGGGAACTTCCATCCCTTCAAAATTTTCGGGCCTCGTGTAGTGGGGAGAATCAAACATCCCCTCCTGAAACGAATCCTCTTGCACGGCGTCTGGGTGGCCAATCACACCAGGGATAAACCGGGCCATCGCATCGATCAGCACAATGGCGGCGGCACATCCATTTGTCAGCACATAGTCGCCAATGCTGATCTCTTGATCTACCTCTTTTTGAAACACCCTTTCGTCAACCCCTTCGTAATGTCCGCAAAGGAGGACGAGATGCTCCAATTTAGCTATCTCTTCGCATTTGGCCGGCTTCAGCAAACTCCCCTGAGGTGAAAGATAGATCACTCGGGAATTAGGCCGTCGCACGCTGCGGATAGCTCTGGCTACCGGCCCTGGAGAGAGGACCATGCCTGGGCCTCCGCCAAAAGGGCGATCATCGACTCGACTGTGTTTATTCTCAGCGAAATCGCGGATATTGGTATGCCGAATTTCGATATGCCCCGCCTCTTGCGCCCTTTTTAGCATGCTCACATCAAAGGGTCCCCGAAAATATTCGGGAAAGAGAGAGAGGATATCGATCTCCATTATGCTTTTTTCTTCTGCGCTCTTTTCTTCGCCACTTTAGCGACTTTTTTCTGCGTCAGTTTCTGGACGACTTCCGGAGCAAAACGCTTCACAAGCGACTTCACTCGATCGCTGATTTGCGCGCCATTGCCCAACCAGTACTCGATACGAGGAACATCGATAAAATAGTTTTTATCGTCTGCTCCAAACGGGTTGTACCAGCCAACCATCTCAAGATATTTGCCGTCGCGTGGATTTCTAGAATCGGTGACAACGAGGCGGAATCTTTGCCGGCTGTTGGCTCCCTGCTGTCTCATACGGATCGTTAGTGCCATTTTTTACCTTCGAATTGTTTCTTTAGTTCATTCAAATCCGGCATGCCGCCCATTCTCTTTGCTTGGGCCTTCATGTCGGGCATATTTTTAAAAAGTTGTTTCACACGTTTAAAGCCTTTGACCATCCGATTGATATCATCGATCGGTACGCCGCTCCCCTTTGCAATTCTCTTGCGCCGTTCGTGCTCTAATTCCACTCTCTCTTGCCTCTCAGCGGGTGTCATCGATTGGATCATCGCTTCCACTTTCTTAAATTCAGAATCGGAAAAGTCGATATCCCCTAAACTCCCCATTCCAGGAAGCATCTTTAGGAGGCTCTTAAAGGAGCCCATCTTTTTAACCATCCCCATCTGCTTGAGGTAATCTTCATAAGTGAAGGTCGCTTTTTTGAGCTTTTTTTCTAGCTCTGCGCTCTCTTCCTCGGAAATATTTTCCTGCGCTCTCTTCACTAAATTGACAATATCGCCCATGCCAAGAATACGGTCTGCCATAGAGCGAGGATTGAAAATTTGGAGATCGCCAATCTTTTCACCCACCCCTTCAAATTTAAGGGGTTTATTCGTCACTTCCCGAATCGAAATTGCAGCTCCAGCTCGAGCATTCCCATCGAGCATGGTGAGGATTGTCCCTGTGATTTGGACCCGTTTATCAAACTCAGCTGCCGTTTTCACCGCATCTTGACCCGTAGTCGCATTCGCCACAAAGAGGGTTTCACGAGGCTGCAAAGTTTTTTGCATCTGTTCGAGCTCTTCCATCAGCTCTTCATCGATATGCAAGCGCCCCGCTGTATCGACGATCAGAACATCAAATCCCTCTTTATCGGCTTTCTCAAACGCCTTTTTCGCCATCTGGAGCGGGCTTTTTTCCCCTTCCAAATGGAACACCGGCACACCGATATCGGTGCCCAGTTTTTTAAGTTGTTCAATCGCTGCTGGGCGCTGCAAATCGCAAGCGGCAAGGAGGATCTTTTTCCCTTTCGCTGTCTTCCCAATGTAGGCGGCCAGTTTAGCGCAACTGGTTGTTTTCCCAGAGCCTTGAAGACCGCAAAGCATGATCACCGAAAGCCTCGCCTTCAGATCCAAGGGGGCCTCTTCACTTCCCATCAGCGCGATCAATTCATCGTGGATCAGCTTTGTAAACTGCTGTCCTGGAGTGACCGATTTCAACACGGTATCACCAACAGCCTTCTCCTTAACCCTCTTCACAAAATTGCTGACCACCGTGTAATTCACGTCAGCATCGAGCAGGGCAAGCCTCACCTGACGGACCGCATCTGCGATATTGTCCTCAGTTAAAGATTTTTTCCCTGTTAGACTGGAGAAAAGGTTTTGGAGTTTATCTGTTAATGCGCCAAACATAATTAGGGAATAGAATACTAGAGAGCGGCTAGCTTTTCAAGAAAAATGTCCCTGGAATTTCCGAGCCACCCAAAAAACTTTTCCTAAAGATATAAATTATTTTTGAAGAGAGGCATATTCTTTAAGAAGAAGGTAGAGATAGAGGAGCGTATCTTCGGGAGATAAGTTGTCCCGGACAAACTCGGTCGCCCTTTCAGCCATTAATCTCGCCTCTTCATCATGTTCCCTAGCCCACTCAATTTTTTCCATTAGATCGGAGAGGTCCGCTTTTACAGGCAAATAATGTTTATAAGGTTCAAGCCCCCCATAATACCACTGAATATTCGGCGTCACCTGCTTGATGACTAAAGAGTTAGAGAGGAGGAGCCAAAAATATCTTTCATAAGAGCAGGAATTTCCATCGACATCAACTAAATATTTATATTTTAAGTGGTCGGGTCGAGAGACGCTTCCCGACACCATCCCCTTCTCTTTCATCAGATGGGGAATTTCTGGATCGCACTGAGCCACATTGGTAAAACGGGCATCGATCTCTTCTGGGTGATCGAGAGAAAGGAGGACCAATTTAGCCCTAGCCAACTGGTCCCAGGTGGCTAGAGTCGAATGCCCCCCGGTTGTAGAGCCTCTCCAAAAAGTCTTGGCCACTTTTTTGTCCCAGGAGAGCTTTTGATTCGCCTCGGGGATCATCTCCCGAAGCTTTCCGTAGCCCGCTAAAGCTTTAATATCGGGGACTAAAATTAAACTATCTATGTCTTCCCTCTTAGCAAAAACAAAGCAAGGGCCAAGATGGGGGTTCCCCTCAAAACCATCTTCTAACGAGACGACGAAGTCGACATCGGGAAGTTTAACATGCTCACTGAGCTTCTTAATACATCCTAAAAGCTCTTTGAAATGGCGCCTATTGAGTGTTTTTTCATCGTGAGAGAATGTGATGTGGCCATCTTCGATTATAAAACGGACCAAGCTAAATGTGGCCACCCGATTTCCATAAAAAGCATTCCCAAGCAGTTCTTTAGTGATTCCCGAAGAATAATGGCTTAAATCTTTTCTGATTTGACGCACCATCCATTCAGGAGGCTCTTGTTTAAGCTTTTCTTGGAGAATTTTAGAATTGATCGAGATCGTTCTCACCTCTTTTGTCGCATGTTTAAGCTGATTATAAAGGGCAACAGAGGTGACTAAAGAACCGGAAAAAAGGGCGAACAAGATGACAACGGCGTATTTCATAACGGAAAATTTACCGGTTTTTTAATTAGAAAGAAACGGTAAAAAATCGGGGGAGATTTGCCCAATCTCGGAGAAGCTCTCCACTTGGAAAGAGTTTTTGTAAAGCCTCACCTTGCGTAGAGCCAATCTCGAAAAAGACTTTTGCTCCAGGATTTAAATAAGCGGGGAGATCCTGTTTTAATCTCTCATAGATTTCCCTTCCCGTCGGGCCGGAAACAAGCGCCAACTTAGGCTCAAAATCTCTCACAGAAGGATCTAATTGCATATACTCCTCTTCAGAAATATAGGGGGGATTGCAGACGATATAATCGGCTTTTTTCCCTTTGAAGGGGGCGAGAAGGTCTCCTTGCAAAACAGTCACCTCTACACTATTTTGTTTCGCATTCTCTTCCGCAAGAGCAACCGCCTCTAAAGAGAGATCGGATAAAATCACTTCAAGATCAGGGTGTTTTTTCTTCAGTGCAATCCCAATACATCCCGAACCTGTACAAACATCAAAAAGGGTTCCCCCGCGGATCTCTTTCGAGACCTTCTCAGCAAGGATCTCCGTTTCAGGGCGGGGGATTAAAACGTGCCGATCGATCCGGATCTGGCAGGCAAAAAACTCCACCTCACCAAGCACATATTCAAGAGGCTCTCCTTTCCCACATTTTTTTAGCAATTCCCGGATCAGGCCGAGCTCTTGATCGACAATCGGTTTATCGAATTGGAGATAGAGCTCCATTTTTTTTAAATGTAAAACATGACCGATTAATTCCTCAGCCACTCTTCTTGGACGGACGATCTTCCGATCGGCTAAAAATTCCCCAGAGAGTTTGAGAATTTCACCGACAGTTTTCACGTTTGGAGCTGCTCTTGATAGAAGTGGTTGACGAGAGGGACTGTTAGATCATCGAGATCCCCTTCCATGACTCTGTCTAATTTATAGAGAGTGAGATCGATCCGGTGGTCGGTGACTCTGTTCTGCGGAAAATTGTAGGTCCGAATCCTTTCAGACCGGTCGCCGCTTCCCACCTGTGATTGACGGAGGGCAGAGGTCTCTTGATGACTTTTCCGCCTCAGTTCATCGGCAATCCGGCTCGATAAAAGGCGCATCGCCTTATCTTTGTTTTTATGTTGGCTCCGCTCTTCTTGGCAAGCAACAACAGTACCTGTCGGTATGTGGGTGATCCGGACAGCAGAATCGGTCCGGTTTACGTGCTGCCCCCCGGCACCTGATGCGCGGTAGGTATCAATTTTGAGATCTTTTTCATTGATCTCGATCTTCTCATCTTCGCCCGGTTCCATGAGAACAGCTACAGTGATCGCTGAGGTGTGGACACGCCCTTGTGTCTCTGTGTCGGGGACCCGCTGAACTCTGTGTGTACCTGCCTCATATTGCATCAGGCGAAATACATTGAGCCCAGCCAAAGACATGATGTACTCTTTATATCCACCCACCTCAGATTCAGAAGAGGAGAGAATTTCACATTTCCACCCTTTTTTAGCTGCATAGTACTGATACATCCGGATGCAGTCGCCGACAAATAGGGCCGCTTCATCCCCACCGGTACCTGCGCGGAGCTCTAAAATAATATTGGCGCTATCGCGCGGATCTGGGGGAACAAGAAGAGTTTCAACCTGTTTTTTAGCAGCAATAATATCAATTTCAAGACGGATCAACTCATCCTTTAATAGGATGATCATCTCTGGGTCTTGTTCCGCTGTGAGAAGGGCCCGGTTCTCTTCGATCTGCTTTTCGGCCGATTGAAGGCGATCCCAGGCTATTTTTAGATCAGAGAGCTGTGCATGCTCTCGAGTGAGATCCCGATAACGCTTCTGATCGGTCAGCGTTTCTGGATGGCCCAGCAACTCTTCAACCTCATGCAGGCGGGCTAAAAGGCGCTGGACCTTATCTTTCATTTCTTTTTCTTTTTCTCTTTATCTTTCTCTTTTTTCGCCTCTTCTTGCTTCTCTTGAGTCTCTTTCACTTGCGCAGAAATGCGTTGATATTTCTTAGTGAATTTATCGACTCGGCCTTCAGTATCCATGAACTGAGTCGCCTTTGTGAAGAAAGGGTGGGAAGCTGAAGAAACAGATACGCGGTAAAGAGGGTACTCTTTCCCTTCAAACATAGTCTTTTCTTTGGGTTGCAGCGTGCTGCCGATGAGGAATTTGGAACCAGTTGAAGAATCTTCGAACAAAACTTCTTGGTAAGCCGGGTGGGTCTTCTCTTTCATAAAACAATCCTTTAAGAATTTCCCACCAAGGATAGCGGCAGTTCTAGAAAAATTCAAGCAGTTATGATAAAAAAAAATAATATGAAGAGACCTATTAAAGTTTTGCTTTTTACAACAATCGGTGTCAGCCTTGCTGCAGGGCTGTTCCCTGAACTCTATGGTTGGCTCCCCCTTTCTTGGGCAGGAATTCAAAAACTCTATTTATGGCAATTTCTCACCTATATATTTATTGAACCGGGACCTATTTCATTCTCTTTTTTTCTGCAGCTCACCTTTAATATGTATATTCTCTGGATGTTTGGATCCTCTCTCATTGAACGGGCCCACACAAAAAGGTTTTTGCTCCTCTATCTAGGAGCCGCTTTCCTCTCTGGGCTCCCTATCTTTATTTTCCCCTATGCTACTCTCCTAGGGAGCATCACCCCTATTTACGCCCTTTTAACGGCATGGGTTGTTTTGAATCCAGGTTCCCAGCTCCTCCTCTTTTTCACCCTCCCTTTTAAAGCAGAGTGGCTGATTTTAGCCCTTATTGGGGTCTCCCTCTTTATCGATATATCCAGCGCCCAATGGGCGATGGCCGCAAGCCTCACCATCTCTTCCCTCTATGGCTACTTATTCGCCTTAATCGCTTGGCGTCAGCAAAGCCCATTCCCTTTCCTCTATCCTTTCGAAAGAAAGATTTTAAAATTTTTTGAAAAGAGGCGCCACCCCTCTATCCAGCAACCCAAGATTTATGACATTAAATCGGGAACACCCGTCCTTGATGACGATCAATTTATGGATGCGATGCTCGATCGGATCTCTCGGCATGGAGAGGGGTCTCTCACTCCTGCGGAAAAGAAGCGGATGAAAGAGATATCAGAGAAGAGAAAATGACAGTTGACCAGTTTTTAGCATCCAGAGGATTTCCTCTCACCCCAGAACATAAAAAAGGGAATTGCGGATATATCACACCTCAACAGAGAGCCCAATTCACAAAAAAACTAAAAGAATATCCCCACCTTCAGAAAATCGCTGAAATTGGGTTCAATGGGGGGCATAGCGCTGAACACTTCTTCACCCATTGCAACCATTTAAAGTTTTTTGCCGCCTTTGACTTAAATGCCTACCCCTATACGCGACATGCTGTCGAATATTTCCACCAAAAACACCCTCACCGCTTCCTTTTTGTCCCTGGAGATTCCTTAGTCACCGTCCCTGAAATCCATCAAAAAGCCCCTAACTTAAAATTTGATCTTATTTATATAGATGGATGTCATAGTTTTGAATGGGTCTTAAATGATATACTCAATGTGGGAAAACTCGCTCATGAGCAGACACTCTTATGGATCGATGATCTACATATCCCTGGGGTCGCTGCAGCAGTCAAATTTTGCGAAACAGTGGGATTCATCCAAATTGAAAAAACATTCTCTTCAAATGACCCAACCTTTGGGAAAAGGCTCTGGGCTCAGGCAAAAATAATTTTATGACTCTTCTCCTCTTTTTAGGCGGGTTCTATTGCCTTGTAGATCTTTTGCTGCTTCTCCGATTTCACACCCGCCTTAAACCCTCCCATTTTCTTTTGAATCCAGCGAGTTTTTGGAGCTCTGGCAAATCCCTTCTCCCCCTATTAATTGTCTCCTTAATTCTTTTATCGGTTTTCCCTCTTTTTTCTCTTGGCTTGATCCGTTTCTCTAAATGTAACCACACCTTTCTCACCGCTTACCGGGAGCTGAGAAGAACAAATCCGGCAGCCTCTTACACCCT
>CAYWDE010000078.1:0-3378 GCA_964456885.1 uncultured bacterium
AAAGGCGCAAAATGATCTGCTGCGTACCTTGGTTTTCATCGATGATCTGACGGGGCAAGCCCCCATTTGTCTTTTGAGTCAATTTCCACGATCTTTCCTCGGCCGTACAATTTCAAATTTACTTACCAAGGGCTACTACTCTAGCATTAGAAGGGGACTCTCCAATCATAGTGCTGCCATGGCCTGAATGGGACGCTACAATGGAGATATAGACATCTTGGCCGAGGTCGTTGAGGAAGCGTAAGAGGCGTTCAAGGGAAAAATCCTCGAGATAGCCCCGGAGAAGCAGGGAGATTTTGGGTTGGCTGATTTTGAGGATTTTGGCGGCTTTGGCTTGGGTCAGCTTCTTTTTAGTGATGATTGCTTGAATTTTGAGAACAATTTCTGATTTAGCAAGAGCTTCTTCAGGATTGTCGATGCCGAGGTCGGCGAATACATTGCCTGAGCTTTCGGTATATTCGATGTCTCCAAGGCGTTTTGTTTTGAGTTTTGTCTTTTTCATATGTTCATACTCTTGTAAAGTGCCTTAGCTTCCTTAAGGCGAGCGTTTAAAAGGTCAAGTTCTTGCTTAGGTGTAGCAATATCCGATTTTGATTTTTTTTGAAACGCGTGAAGTACGAATACGCACTCCTTCATCTCAATAGTATAAATCACTCTATAGGTTCCGCTCCCATCGTTTTCGCGGATTTCTTGTACACCTGCGCTGCCCATACCGGATAGAACCTTGGCATGGGGATGTAGCTTGCCTTCCTGTGCAGAAAACAGCGCATGGCCCATTGCCCGTTTCACAAGGTCGGGGAAGTCCATCAAATCCTTGTAGCTCGACCCGATCCAGAATACCTTCTTAATCGCCTTTTTCAAACAGCGCTCATTTGCTTTAAAAGCAAGAATATACCTGTTCAGTAATATTTATGTCAAGGCAGAAATGGGGCTCAGGTGGGACCTCAAGGCCCAAAAATTGTTCGTTAAAAATGTAAATCACCAACTTAATACAACGCATAATATATTGAGAATTAGGTTGATGAGCGCTGTTAATAGAAGGATTGCATTGGCCTGCCTATGACTGTAAATCCCCCATCATCTCATCGGTAAATTTAGTAGCTCTCTCCTCGCGCGTACAGATTACAGCGCTTCGTCGTGATTTTCAAAATTTCCTAGGGCAATCTGACGGGGGCAAGCCACTAATTCTTCCAAATAGTTCTTGAAGTCCATTTTTTCCCATCTTTAATTAAAAGAAATTTTTGTTGTTGTTGTTCCCCTAAAAAATATGCGTTTTTGCCTTCAATAGAAGGCGAAGTTCTTATGGTGTCAATTATTTTCTATTTGTCAATCTACTAGGAGAGGTGACAGTATAACTGCTGTTATTGCTGTCATAAAAAACTGCTGACACGAATCGTCTTCATATCAGATCGGTCAGAAGGGCTTGAAAATAGGGGGTAGAGCCTTTCCTGATGATCTTAAAAAATGAATTCGTTCTGCTGGGGTCGGATGATCTGGATCCAGTTCTTCTGGCAAAAGATCTGGACAATTCAACTTTTGAAGTTTAGCTAATGTCTCAAAAAAGTGAATTCCCCCTCTTGCATTTTCAGGAAAAGCTCGGAGGGCTAATTTGTCAGCTGATTGCTCGTTCAAATATTGGTATGATTCTTCTCGTACATACTTTTTGTAATGGTTCTCAGGAGGTTTTAAGAGCCGTTCCTTAAGTTTCACGCCCAGCGCGGCTGCATACAATAAAGAAATGGCGGTAATCACTGCTCCTTCAGTTCCATACTTATTAAAGGCCCCTCCAATTAATGGCAAACTAAGGGCTGATATCGCCTTAGATTTCCAATTGCTAGGTGGGGGGGAGGGTCTATAAAAACGATCATATAAATGACCGACTTCATGAGACAGTACAAAATCAATTGCCTGTTTATAGTGTTGGGGTTTTAGAGAAAGGAGAAGATATTCTTTCATCGAACTGATCCCTGTTTCTAAAAATTGTAAATTGATTTCAGGAATCGGAAGTTCTAAATCTTTATAAATTTTTTGAATCGCCCACTTGCTTGCTTCTCTAAGAAATTGTTTAGAATGTAAACGTGGATCCTTCTCATTTTTAAGATGAAATTGAGGGGGTAATTCCCTTGCATGGAATAAATATGTGTAAGGGATGACCATCGTTTTTTCAAGAGGAGAAGCTGAAGCTCCGTCATCCCAAGAAAGAACAATCTTGATGTTTTTATCTTCTTTTGGAGTGGGATGCGAAGACCCATTTTGCTTCGCCATTTGATTGATAATTTCTTGAACTCGTTCAGAAATAATTTTCCATCGAGCCAAACAAGGCTTTGTCGAGTCTTGTCTAAGTGCGGTATAACGTTTTGCCCCCAAGTAGCCCAAAAAAGTTGAATGAGTCGGGTCAAAATCTACTATATGTAAATTATTGCAAACTGATGTGGGAATCGACATGGAAAAGTCCTATTTATAACAGTTTTCAATTTTAATAGATAATTCAGTCTATTTGTCCTAAGATAGTTCATCTGTTCAATCATAAAATTTGAGATTCTGCGAGTTCGTGGGAAAAGTCTATGGATCGCCTCTAGCACAGATGTGAAAATTAGAGCTTGAGTTGTAAAATTAACCCTGGGTGAATTTAAAATTTCATTTTTAATATAAATTGTAATATAGTCTATGTAATTAAATCAAATTGTTTTAGTTAATTTAATATAAAATCTGATGATTATATTATTTGTAATTCAAAAATCTACCCAATAGCCGGTTCAAGCCATATTTTCAAATAGTTTCTAAGGGGATGGTTTTTTTCGGAGTTTTGCCCAGATTGCGTAGGCCAACTTAAAGAGGGTCCGAAATCCGGGCGCTTGGAGGGCGATCGAGAGGATCGGGAGATCGGTTCTCGCATATAGGTCTGCAAAGACATCGATACCTGTATGAATGCCTCCTCTAGAATCGATAGCGTGGATTTTTTCCATCGCCTCTTTGTAAGAGAAAGCGTTAGTCGCTTTTTTTAATTCTTGATCAGATTGAAGAGAAGCGTAATTGATGGCGCCTGTTTGCTTCCGTTTTTTTAGCTGAGCCATTTCTCGAGAGCAGATGGGGCAGTTAGTGTCGAAAAAAACGGTGAGAGGCTGGCTTAATTTTTCTCGATCTGTATAGGTATCTGCTAGAGCGATTAATTTTCGATTCAATAGAATCAAAATCGTGAGATAGCAGCCCCAACTGAAAAATATCAAAGGGTACCCGATCGGATTATTAAGTTGAACGGCTCCCAGCTGTTCTCCTGAAAAATAGGAGAGGAGAGAGCCTGCTCCTCCAAGAAAAAAAGCGATAGAGATGGCTGTAAAAAGATATTTTGATGGTATGGAAGGAGCCAAGAATTTAAGG
>CAYWDE010000078.1:3388-7888 GCA_964456885.1 uncultured bacterium
GAAAAAAAGCGATAGAGAGGTGTTGATTCAGAAACTGGAGAGAGGAGTTAAGAGTAAGCGAAAAGAGGGGATAGAGGGAGAGTAGCCAAAAAGGGGAGGGAAATCCCTGCCCAGGATAAGCAAGAAGACCAAAATGGATAAAGAGGGTCTCTTGTATGAGGCCCAGGAAGAGGGCGTATAGGGATAGAGGGATTGAGATGAGAAAGCCTTTTGGAACGAATTTTGCAAGCAGAGAGAGTTGAAGGGTGTAGTTGAGGAGGAGGGTAATAAGGGGAACGAAAAAGGGCACTTTAAAACCATAGAACACAAGGATGAACCAAGCCAGGGAATAGAGGGTCCCATTGATGAGGGGAAAGGGGATGAGCGAGGGGGTGTTTTTCGCATATTCGGGAAAATGGGGGTGGTGCCTCATTTTTTCTTCAAGGGGCGCAACTCCCGACACTTTCACAATCAAGAATGTGATGAGAAGGGGACTGATGATTAAGGCCCACCCCAAAGGGATTGAGAGGGAGAGGAGCCAGATGGCCCACCACTGGACGATTTCTCCCAGATAATTGGGGTGACGGACGTAGCTCCAAAGGGCTGTTTTAAGCAACTTTCCCCGATTTGATGAATTGCGTTGAAAAACAACGAGTTGGTAGTCGCTAATAGCTTCAAGAAGAAATCCTATGAGCCATAAAGGGATCGCCATCCAAAATAAACTCGGAGAAAGATCTTTAGGTTGGGTGTTGATCCATACGATCGGAAGGGAGATGATGTAAAGGATCACTCCCTGAAGGATAAATACTTTGAAGAAGATTCCAAAAGCAACATGGTGTCCCCACTCTTTTTTTAAATTTTGGTAGCGGAAATCTTCGGGACGTTTCCGATTTCTTAGAAAAATGTGGATTGCTAGACGGAGAGCCCATACTGTGATAGCGAGATTTATAGTTAGGCTATAGAGGGAGAAGGGGCTAAAGAGAAAGGAGATCCATGCTACGAGCAAAAAGCCGGGTCCCCAAGCGATGTCGGCTAAATCACCCCTTTTTTTCCAGATGGCGATTAGTCCCCAAATCGATACATAAATCAAAAGGGCGAGGGCTGTGATGAACAAAATTTGTGGAGTGGTAAGATTTAAAAGGAGCTTTTCCAATGGGTCCCAATCGAAAAACTGATCCAAGAGACGGAGGCTGAAATAAAGGTCCCCCAGATTAAGTCATATATGACAATTTTCACTGGCCATCCTTTCAGGGTGGCAAGATTAGTCAGATCGTAGGTTGCATAGCAGATGAGTCCAAACAAAGCTCCATTGATTAGAGCTACACTCCAATCGCTTTGTTTGAAGGCGGGGATGATGGCAAAAAAAACGAGGCCTACTAGGTAGAGGCAGTAGAAAAGGAGGGCTGCTCCCCAGCGGATCTCATCGGCCATCAGGAAGCCGATTTGCTCTCTGTAGAGATTTTTGGCGATGACGCCGAGCCAAAGAAGGTCGATTGCAAAAAAAACAAAGAAAGAGAGAAGATAAAATTTAATGAAGCTCATAAAATTAGAGATTACCTGAAAAGAGTGATGAACAAAAATAATTTTTTTTGGCTTCTTGGGTTTTTATCCCTCTGCTATGGAATCGCCCTATTGGGAGCTTTTGCTACTCATGCTTCTCTTGATCCCTGGTATGCTGAGCTACAGAGACCCAGTTGGAACCCCCCAGCCTCGGTTTTCGGCCCCGTTTGGACTTTCCTCTATTTTTTGATTGCCGTTGCAGGATGGCTCCTTTTTATCTCGAAAAAATCTGAATTTAGAAATCGGGCGCTCCTTTTTTACTTTCTCCAACTCCTATTCAATTTGCTATGGTCTTTTCTCTTCTTCTACTTCCAAAGCCCTCTTTTGGGATTAATCGACATTCTCCTTTTGACTCTTTTCATCGGAATGACACTCCACTCTGCATGGGCTGTATCGAAATGGAGCTGTGTGTTGCTCATCCCCTATTTTCTGTGGACCCTCTATGCGGTCACTTTGAACGGGGCTATTTATTTTTTGAATTAAAAACTGTTGAAGGTTAAAATCTTCTCTCTGCTTCTAGAATTTTTTTCTCGATCTCTTTTTTGTTTTTTTCGAGGTAACTGAGAAGGATTTTCATCCTCGGATTTTTTGAGATCAGTTTTTTTTGGTTTTGCATAAATCGCCAAAAAAGTCCGTCCCAAATTTCGGTCCAAGCCCCCTTCGGGTAGTTGCTCATTTTAAGAATGTAATTAGAGCCGCTGATATAGGGTTTAGTGGTGATGAGTCCACCATCTGCGTATTGGCTCATCCCATAGATGTTAGGAACCATCACCCAGTCATATGCATCAACAAAATATTGCATAAACCAGTCGTAGACTGCGTTGGGATCGGTTTCGGCAAGAAGGAGAAAGTTGCCAAGGATCATTAGCCGTTCGATATGGTGGCAGTAGCCGCTTTGCAGCACTTTTCTGATTGTCGTATCGATAGGTTCAATCCCTGTTGTCCCATCCCAAAATCCTTTGGGAACAGGTTTTTTATATTTAAAATGGTTTTTGCTCCTCTGCACGTTTCCCTTTAAAAGGTAGCAGCCTCGGATAAACTCACGCCAGCCGATGATTTGACGGATAAACCCCTCGATCGAATTGAGTGGAAATTTTTTCTTTTTATGAGCCTCCATCACCTGCTCGATGATCTGTTGCGGGGTCAATAGCCCCACATTCAGAGCAGGGGTTAGAATGCTATGGAATAGGGAAGTATCTTCTTTTAAGATCGCATCCTCATAATCGCCAAAGAGGGGTAGTTTATGTTCAATAAAATCGGAGAGGATTTTTTGAGCTTCGGCGAAGGTGGTTGGATAGAGGAAAGGGGACCCATCTCCTATAGCATCGGGAAAGTGGTGATCCACATAGGAAATAGCTTCTTTTATTTTGGCTGTCTGCTTTGGGATCGGGTTTTCGGGAAATCGGAGGCTTTTGGGAGCTTTTTTCCGATTTTCTACATCGAAACTGAACTTCCCCCCTTCCGGCTTCCCATCTTCCATTAAGAGGTTGAGTTTCTCCCTCTGATAGGCGTAAAAGGGGGCCATCGAATAGTGGGTTTTCCCTTTAAAAAAAGAGGCTATTTCTTCGGGAGTACAGAGGAACATCGGAGAGGGGTAAATTTTGAGTTTCCAACGGTTGGCTTTAGCCCCCTTCTCCAGGTCTTCATTGAACCAGGCATCTGTCTCTTCCGCCAGGTGGAGCTCGCCGATTTTTTCTTTAGACAGCAGGTGGAATAGATCTCCCCTCTTTTTCAACTGTTTTGATTCAATATATTGAACTGAGTACCCCTGTTTCTGTAAAAAGCTCTCATATTCTTTCATGGCTAAACGGAGGAGGATAAGCCTTTGCCGATGGAATGGCTGAACTTTAAAAAATAGAAATTCCTCTGCCATCCAGATAGGTCTCCCTTTTTTAAGGGCAGGATGCGACTCAAAGAGCTGATTGGGAAGAATAAGGGTCGCTTCCATTTAAAATCCTTGCCGATCCATTTTTCAGTAAAATAGGCTCAAATAGGTACTGTTTTATACGATCCTTTTAAGGTAATAGAAGGGGGAGGAATCTAGCAAGAAAATAGAAATGGGTTATACTGCATTTAATATGGCTCCCTTATTTCTTAAAAACCGAACTGTGCAGATTTTTCTTAGCTGCGGAATTTATCTAGCAATTGCCCCATTTCTCCCTCTACAAATCCATCAGGCTTTCTATACGATCAGCCTTTTGATTAAAGACCTTTTGTTGTGGATGCTTCCAATAACAGTGGGGCTGTTTATCGCTCATGCCGTTTCATCTTTTGAAAAAAAAGCGCCCCTTTTTATTTTTGTCCTTTTCCTCTTTGAGGCCTTCTCCAACTCAATGAGTGTTTGGTATTCATTTGGGTGTGGGCATCTGGTTGCCAGCCATCTTCAATCTGTTGCGTCTTATCATGTTGCGGATGCATTTAGCCCCTTATGGCGCATTTCTTTTATCAAACCTATTTGGTGGTCAGCAGAGAAAGGGACGATTGCTGGGATCGTTCTTGGTTTGGTCGCCACTTTTAAATTCCCTTTTCTTAGAGGATTCCTTACAAAAGGGAAGGGGGCTGCCGAACGTGTTCTTACCCACTTTTTTTCCCGATTGATTCCTCTCTTTATTCTCGGTTTTGTAGCTAGGATGTATAAAACTCAAATTTTGAGTCAGATATTTGCTCAATATGCCGATTTCCTCTTTTCTCTTCTTTTGTTTTTGACTGCCTACATCGCCCTCCTTTTTCTGATTGGGAGCGGTTTTTCCCGGCAAATTTTTCTCAAAAACATCCAAAATCTCCTTCCCGCAGCAGGGGTTGCTTTTAGTTCTGGCTGTAGTCTTTCTACGATGCCTTGGACCATCGAGGGGACTGCTAAAAACTTAAAAAATCCAGGTCTTGCTCAAGCGGTCATCCCGGCAACGACAAACATCCAGCAAGTCGGAGACTGTATTGCCAACACCTTTTTATGTTTCTTGA
>CAYWDE010000079.1:0-7832 GCA_964456885.1 uncultured bacterium
TATTACAAAGATCTTTTCCCTTCGCAAATCAGCCTCAATTCCCCTATCCACGCTATTGTTTCGCTCCACATCGGAACTACATCAAACTTAGAAAAATCGGACCTTTTCACCTCTCTTCAGAGCCTTTTATTGACAACAGCTATGCAGCTCCCCCTTCCCGATCCCCGGACAACTTCGTTACTTCGGAAATTTGCTGAGCCATTAGAGCATTACCGCCTCTCTTTAGGGCCCGATCTTAAAACAAATGTCTCCATTTTAACGAGTTTACTCCGATGAAAATTCTCCTTTGGCCCACTCTCTATTTCCCTAATATCGGAGGCCTTGAAAAAATGGTTCACTCCCTTGCAACCGCGCTTCAGGGTCAAGGGCACGAACTTCTCGTTATCTCCAATTCTGAAAAAAAAGGGGAATTTTCCATTGAAGGGATTCCGGTCTTCACCTTCCCTTTTATTAACCCCCTCTTCTCCTACCGCCTTCCAGAAATCGGAAAAATCTTGGCTAAAGTCTCTGAACTTTTAGACACTTTTTCTCCAGACATTGTGAATGTTCATGGCTGGTTTGAATGTTTCTCTTTTTACCAGTCCCGTATTTTTCAAAAACATCCAGTTCCTGTTTGCCTGACTATCCATGGCCTCCTAGAGCAGAAACATTATCAAACCGAAAACTGTCAAAAACTTTGGCGAAGAGCTCAAGCTGTAAATACCGTCTCCGATGCTGTTGTTCCTCCAGAAACTCACCCCTCTTTGCAAACGATCTACAACGGTCTCCCCCTTTCAGAAAAACCTCTGCAGCCTCTTCCTAAAAATCGACTTCTTTTAGTAGGCCGTCTGACTGAGGAAAAATGTTTTCATATCGCCTTCCACTCGTTAAAACTCCTCCTCCCCAAATACCCGGACCTCCAACTGACGTTAATCGGAGACGGCCCCGATTACAAGACGCTCTCGCTATTGAAGCAATCGTTAGATCTCCCTATCGATATGCCCGGTTTTATCCCGCCACATGAAGTACAAAACTTCATCGATCGATCTACCCTTATTCTCGTCCCCTCTTCTTATGAATCATTTTCTTTAGTCGCTCTCGAAGCGGCTCTTCGAGGACGTCCTGTGATTGCCAGCCGTGTTTTCGGATTAAAAGAGGTGATCGAAGATCAAAAAACGGGTCTTCTCGTCGATCCGCAAAACCCCAATGCACTGGCCGCTGCGATCGACACCCTCCTTTCTAATCCAACTCAAATGGAACAGATGGGAAAAGTCGCTTTTGAAAGGGCCTCCCGTCTATTTACCATCGAAACTACAACAACTCATTACTTGAGAATGTATGAACAAGCCGCTCGTCTCTGTTATCATCCCTGCCCATAATGGGGCACCCTATCTTGCTGAGGCAATCCAAAGCGTCCTAAATCAAACCTACCCCTATTTTGAAATTTGGGTGATCGATAACGGCTCTACAGATCAAACAGCTCAAATCGCAAAGTCATTTCCCCAAGTTCATTACCGTTATTTGGAGACGGCCAATACTGGCTATGCGAGAAATGAGGGGATTACCCAGGCTCGGGGCTCATTTTTCGCTTTTCTCGATCAAGACGATATTTGGACACCCGATAAACTTGAAAAACAGGTCTCTTTTCTCGAGCAAAATCCGACAGCGAGTGCTGTTGTTTGCCAACAGAAAATGGTTCTGCAGCCGGGCCACACAAAACCGCACTGGCTAAAAAAAGAGTTTCTCGAGACAGCCCAGCCCGCCTATCTTCCAAGCGCACTCCTTGTCAAACGGACCACCCTAGAACAAACAGGCCTATTCGATCCCACCTTTTCTTTGACTAGCGATGTCGCTTGGTTTTTCAAAGCAAAACATAGCGGGATCGACCCCTTTCTCCTTCCCGAAGTTTTCCTGATCCGCCGGATCCATAACGATAACGCTTCTCACCGGTGCGCAAAACTCCAAAAAGAGCTCCTCTCCGCGATCCACTCATCTCTGCAGGAAAGGAGAAAAAAAATCAGCATCATTATCGCCGTATGGAACGGGGAAAACTATCTCAGAGAAGCGATTGAAAGTGCACTGGCCCAAGATTATCCGAACAAAGAGATTATCGTTGTTAATGATGGCTCTACTGATTCCACTCAAAGGATCATAGACAGTTTTGGATATCGTATCCGCTCTATCTTTCAACCGAATCAGGGCCTCGGCGCTGCCCGCAATGCTGGTATCCGCGCTTCGACAGGAACTTATCTTGCCTTTCTCGATCATGACGATCTCTGGGAAAAGAGAAAACTCTCCTCTCAAATGGAGAAAATAGATCAGACAGACCCTCTTGTTTTTTCACACGTCAAACAATTTTTTTGCCCCTCTTTAACTACTGAAGAACGGAGGCAACTCAACGTCAATGAAGAGAGTCTTCCCGCCTATTTTGCGAGCACTCTACTTGTCAGTAAAAATCGGTTTTTGCAAATTGGCCTATTTTTTGAGAAAAAAACAGTGGGGGAATTTGCCGATTGGTATTTGCGAGCCCTGGAAGCAAAAGTTCCCATCATCATGCTTCCCCAAATAACCCTCTATCGGAGAGTTCATAAACACAATATGGGGCGGAAAAAAGAGCTCTATGATCGGGCCGAATATCTAAAAATCCTTAAAAACAGCCTAGATCGACGGAGATCCCATGCAACATCTGCTTGAAGCGGCACTACTTGAAAGGCCTAAGGCATCAGCCTCATGGCGTGCCTACCTTGCAAAAAACGATCTCCAAACCATCGACCACTCTGCACAAGTTCTCCTCCCCCTTGTTTACCGAAACCTTAGAGAAGAAAGTGATCCGTTATGTAAGAGCTCCTATCGCCACACTTGGGTATCCAATCAAACTCTGTGGGCAAAAATCCGCCCCACTCTCGATCAACTCCTCAAAGCGGGTATTGAAAAAATTGCCCTCCTCAAAGGGATAGCTCTCATCCTCGGCCACTACCACGATTTTGGCGTCCGTGTTATCGGAGATATCGATATTCTCATAGACCGTTCCCACGTTCCCCTCGCCTATTCTCTTCTCATCACTTCCGGCTGGGAATGCACCCTAAAAAGGCTTGATCCTCAAAACCCTCATCAACTCTCTCGCTGGCATGCGGCTAATTTTATCCACCCCTCAGGCCAGAATCTCGATCTACACTGGTCGCTCCTTTTAGAAAGCACCCCAGCCATCGACCAGGAAGTCCTCAAAGCGATCCCTTCTGGGATCCACCCAGCGAGCCCAACCCATCTCCTTTTTCAAACATGTATTCATGGCCACAAAAAAAGTACAGCCCCTCTGATCCGTTGGATTCCCGATGCCCTAACTCTCCTCAAGTCTCCTATTGACTTCCCTTATCTTTTCGAACTTGCCCGAGCCGCTTCTCTCACCCTACCCCTCTCCTCTGCTCTCTCCTATCTCTCTACCCATTTTAACGCCCCAATCCCCCCATTTAATCCTCAACCCACCCCCTTAGAAACCCGTGAATTTCGGGCCAATCTAAGAGGCCACATCTACCTTGCAGCCTATTACCGTGCTCGCTTACGGAAACACTCTTTATTCCACTATCTTAAGCATACAGCAAATCTCCCCTCCTCATGGCTTATCCCCCTCTACGCACCTTATTGGCTTCTAAAGCGCCTCTACCGCCTCTTTAAAAAAGGATTCAATTTATTTTTAGCAGACCCCTAAAAGAGAAGAAACCGCGTTTTATTTGGTTGCAACCTAATAAATCTTACGATATCATTAGGTTATAACCTAATAGATAGGGCATGGAAAAATTATTTGAAATACAACGAATTATCATTGAGCAGGTTGAGAATGAACCTTTTTTCTGGAGGGCTCAATTTGACAACTTCGTTGCCAGCCCCCATGTATGCGGAATTATTGGTGCTAGGGGGGTTGGGAAAACAACTTTTTTGCTGAGATATGCGATCCAATCGGGAGCAAAAAAAAGAGAGGCTCTTTATGTTTCTGCAGACAATATTTTTTTCTTGGAACACAGTCTTCTCAACCTTGTAGATTATCTTTATAAGCACACGACAACACGACTTTTGCTCATCGATGAGATTCACAAATATCCAAACTGGAGGCTCGAACTTAAAAATATAGTCGATACCTTCCCCTCTTTTCAGATTTTCTTTTCCGGAAGTTCCATGATTGACTTAGTCCAAGGTAAATATGATTTATCTCGCAGAGTAGTCCTTCACAAACTTTGCGGCCTCTCATTCCGCGAATATTTAGAATTTTATCTTCATAAAAAAGCCCCCAAACTAACAATAAAAGAAATCATCTCCTCTCATCAATTAATTACACAAGAATTAAACATAACCGGCATATTAAAACATTTCGGAGACTATTTGAAATTGGGATATTACCCATTTTTTAAGGGCTACTTGCAAGATAAAGATAAATTTCAGTCATTAGATAACTCTGTCCAAATGACTATTTATGAAGATATAGCAACGCTACACTCACTAAAAACCCCATCGCTAGGAATGATAGAGCAGTTGTACAAATTTGTCCTAAATTCTTCTCCCGGCGAACTCAATGCCTCAAAATTAGCAAGCTCTTTAGGAAAAGACTTCGAGAGCATTTCGAACTACCTCAAATATCTTGAACAAGCTGGCCTAATTCGATTTATTTATCCGGGAAGCTCTGGCCAAGCTTCCTTGCGCAACCCCATTAAAATGTATCCAGAGAACTCCAATTTGATTTATGCGGCTTATCTACCTCTAGCGGAAGATCAGACAAAAGGGAAAATCAGAGAAACATTTGTTGTGAATCAAGTGCAAAATGCAGAGCAACCTATTTTCTATAGCAAAGTGGGAGACTTTAAAATAGGCGACCACATTTTTGAAATTGGGGGGAAAAACAAAACCAATAAACAAATTCGAAACGAGAAGAGCTCATTCGTTTTATCTGATGATATTATAGTTGGATCAAGAGATACTATTCCCCTCTATCTTTTTGGATTTTTGTATTGATCTGTACCCGTCCCCAGCACGCCTGCAAAGTCGCATAAAAACTTGAATTACTGTGTAATGCTCGCTCGTTAATTCACTTCAAATAAGCAGCATGCGACTTTTCGAATATCTCCAAAATATCCCTGATCCCCTTGAAAAACGTGGAGTTCGCCACCCATTTCAACCCGTGTTAAAGTTCGTCCTATTGGGATTTACCTGTCGAGTTGTAGGCATAGAACACATGGTCTCCTTCTTCAAGCCCATAGCCACTGGCAAATCGAAAATACTTTGCATCATATAAAGGATCGAACCTGGAGCGAAGATAAGATGTACAGCAACGTTCCTGAGCAAGGATGGGTACTAGGGAAGCTGAGGAATTAGGGCCTAAATATAGTCAAAAGATTGACTGGGAAACTGAAGTGGGAAAAAGAAAGCGGCCAAAATGGAGCTCTCAACTGCTGAGCAGGCCTAAGCGGACTCTCACTCTGATGAAGGGCTATGAGGTAACTTTAGAACCTATCTCAATAAAAAGTTTCAGTCGATTTTCTGGTTCTTTTGAACCTATTTTCGATTCTTTTTTCAGGGTTAATATCAGCTTCCGTATATTGACCCTGAAAAAAGAATCGAAAATAGGCCAAAATAATCCAGGAAATTGACGAAACCCTTTTATTGAGATAGGTTCTACAGGGGGCCCCCTTCAAAGAGGCATCTGAAATTATCACCTTGAAAAATAATTAAAAAATGAGATAATTGCCATTCAAAAATGAATTACAGTTAAATAAAAACAACATGAAAATTATTTATATTTTTTCTACTGCCATCGGGTTGGCTACAATTCCAATCTGTGCCAAAGCTTCCCCCTATCCAACAGATGGTCAGATGAATATACAGACCATCGCTCGACAAGCCTTTAATGTAGCTAATCCATATTTTATCAAAAAATATCAGGAGGCCGAATTTCAAGCGAGGGCAAGGCTTGGTAAAAATGGGATTAGAGGAGGGAAGACCCGTGTTAAACTACTCTATGTCTACATCGAAGACGTTGTTGAGGCGCTAGATCCTATCGCCAGAAAGCTCTCTAGGAAAGAAGCGATTCAATTTTGGACCGAGATCGAGCCCATGATTGCTGGAGGTGTCCGATCCTTATCTGGTACTGTTAAACTCGACCAAACAATAGAGCAGCACATTTTCTCTTTGATCGAATACAGAAAAATGATGGCTTAAAGGTAAATTAGAAATAATACATAATCGTAATAAATACACATTAAGCTAGCGGAAAAGCTTTCTGCTTCAGCTGGGAGTTATTTATACCGCTCGTGATTCAAGAATCGACTTAAGTTTTATCAGAAAAACCTTTGCCATAATCCACCATCAATTGTCTCGATACTGTCGAGATAATTTCTTGTCCGTATTCCGCCCGTTCTCCATGGGAAAATAAAGCGAGGGCTGGGTAGCCAAGGGTAGTTAGAAACTCAAGATTGAAACTCCTTGAGCGACCTCAAATGTCGAAAATTGATGCCGGAGATTATAAAAATAGTAGTTAGAGATATTGGCACCGATGAGATCTTAAAACCCTGATTTCTTGATGTCGATCTGGCCGAACCCAGTGTTGGAAGCAAAGACAAAGGGCTTTTGGAACTTGCGAGCTGAGTCGAATAATTTGAGTTAGCGAATATTGGGTCAGAAAGAGCGGTGCTGTTGGAACTACATTTTTGCACCATTTGGCCATAATGGTAGACTCAAAAATTATTTGAGTCAAGCCGGTTGAGTCAGATGTGCAATGTAAAATAGAAGTTTGAGACTTGATGGGTTCGAACCATCGACCCTCTCATTAAAAGTGAGGGAGAAATCCCTTATATCCAGTTCCTTCCAATCTTTATGAGCACAATTGTAAATGAGCTGATTGATGGTTGCAACGGGATTTTGCTGGTTTGAACGAGTGCCGCAGGAAACTCTGTGCACCGCCATTGCACCGCAAATTCTGCAACACGATAAATGATATTATGATTCTTTAGGTTTTTTTAAAGCACGAAGACTTCGCTGAAGCAACCAGCGGCGCGCTGCCAGGGGAGGATGAGGGTCAACCAATACCATGCTCACAGCGTATTGTATCCACCCCAGAGGAAAAGGCCAACGTTCTCTGGCCTGTAAACTCATCCGATAGAGACTTTTCTCAGTCTCTTCCAAAACAGACGGGTCTCTTACAGATCGGGTTGCCACAAGATCCGCTTGCCATTCAAGAACGAGAGACACAATTGTTTGAACAACCCATAATCCTCCTAATAGCCACAAAAACGGTTGTAGCCATGTGTATACCATGTGCTTAGAAGCTAGTATGCTCAAAAGGATCGCGAGAACACCACAGAAATTATAGGTAAGTCGAAATAATCGACGTGTGTGAAAGAACCAAGGCAAGTGGCCCCCACGAATATGGGCGATTTCGTGACGTGCTAACCATTCCCACGCCTTTAATCCCGTATCTTCTGGACGATCAAAGGGACGTCCTATAAGAGCCCCAGAAACAAGAACGTAGAGATGATCATTCCACAAAAAAACGGCGCAATGCTCAACACGTGCATCTGTTGTGATAACCACCGAAGTTCGCCCAACAAACTCTGGCAAAAGTTCATTAAAAAGGGTGCGAATTCGGTTTCGTTCTTGAAGGACAGCTTCAACAACTTGGGAGTTCAAAGATTTGTTTAACCGTAACCGTTCTTCATATTTCTCTGCTGATTCCAGCCATTCACTAGCTAGCATGGGCCTTGGGTCCCACATCCTCATGAGGTAAGATAAAAATTTATTCCTGCAAACCATAACTTTCGTTTTTTATTTTTGAAAATAATGAAATAATAAACAAATTTTATCATTAAAAC